>JAAFHG010000476.1 GCA_013297585.1 Chitinophagales bacterium | reverse complement strand
ATGATAAGGTTAAGCCCAAGAGAATGGCATTTATTGTAGGTGTCACCTAGTTTATCAATTAATTGTATTTGTAAATTTGTAGAATTAGTCTGTAAAAACATATCAAAAGCAACTGGTAAGCGTACGGTTTTAAACCCAATATTCTTAATTTGTTTTAATTTGGGTTCCAAGTTAGTATTAAGTAAATCGGCTGCATTTTCCCAAGTATGTTCTAATAATGAGAGGTTTATACCACCCCCTAGTTTTAGGGGTAATTGTTGATATTGGTTATCCTTTGTTTTGCATTTATCCACAGTGTTAGCAAAAAGTGAAGATGAAAAATTTAAAATGACGAATAGTACTGTAAGTTTGATGTATTTAAAATCTATTTTCACGCAAATTTGAATTTAGTACTGTAGAGTATATTATATGGTAAACGACTATAAACTTTCAAATGTAAATATAGACCAAACAGAGTTAAACTCTGAACTGATGGTTAAAGGAAAATATTATGCCAATGTTGTCCATTGGTCACTAATCTTTTCGTTACCTATTTTTTGGTTATTAGATTACATTTTTTTACCCCACGATTGGGTAAATTTATTATTTATACGATTAATAGTTGCCATATTTACCTACGTGGTGTATTTATTTGGTAGCAAAAGCAGGTGGCTTTATTATAAAACCGCTTCTATATTTGGTGGCATTAATATGATATTAAATGGCGGTATTTGCGCTATTGTATCTCCTACGCACATGTTGCCATATTTTTTGCTGTTTGGCATAGTAGTGTTATTGTTTAATATTACTATATTCTGGAAGCCTGTTTACTCTATTTTGCAATTAGCCTTAGGCATTATTGCATTGGTTATTTGTTTCGAAATATTTAATAAAACCGATGGTTACGATACAATGGTAATTAATGGTGGCGGTGCGTTTTTCGTAATTGCTTTCTTCTCTTGCTTAATCACCTACAACCGATACTTACTAATTACAAGAGAAACAGAAAAAAGTATTTTAATAGATAACGCTAATAATCAATTGATAGAGCAATCTGAAAAAATTATTGATCAAAAGAGAGAAATTGAAGGCATTAATAAAAAATTGCAGAAGTTAAGTGACTATCGTTACAATACTTTAAACATGATGATGCATGACTTTGGAAACTTTACTGGTTCTATTCAAATGTCCTTAGATATGCTTAAAAATTCGAGTAGTAACCTTACAGCCGAGCAAAAAGAAATTCTGAGTTATATAGGCGTAGGTAACGATAAATTAAAATATTTATCTGATAAATTGGCTAATTCGGCGGAAACAGATAATGCTAAAATTGACTACGAAAAAGAAGAGGTAAACTTAGGCGCAACTGTTGAAGGTGCGGTATCTGCATTAAATAATGCTGCACAAATGAAGCAAATTAAGTTGCTATTAAATATAGATGCGTCTGCGTTATTGTTAAAAGTAGATAAAGCATTTTTAGAGCAAATAGTTGATAAACTTTTTGCCAATGTTATACGATATGCACAAAGTAATTCGTTAATAGCTATTTATACGCACAAAAGAGATAATAAGGCTGTACTTGAAATTACTAATAAAGGCAAGTTGATTGGTATGGAAAAGCTAAATCAACTATTTAATAATTTAGAAAACATTAATCAGTCTCAACAAACTGCTACACAATCTGCATTAGGCTTTTCTGTAGTAAAAAAACTAACCGAACAAATGGGTGGTAAAATCACCTACAACAGCGAAGAAAGCATCGGAAATTTTTACCGTTTAGAATTTAATCTTATCCCGTAAACAGAACACAATATGAAAGCGAAATTTTTGCTATCGGCTCTATTTTTATTATTAATCGGTGCTAGCAATGCACAATCAGTCCGCACATTCGAATCCATGGGGTACGATGATGTATCTATACAAGGAATTACGGGCTCTGTAAGTTACTTTATTAAAATAAAGCCCGATGATAACGTTAACCAAAGTAAACTAATATTAAAAATAGCGGCTTCTCAGGTGCTAAACCCTAACAACTCGTTTGTAATTGTAAGCCTAAAAGATGTACCTGTAGAAACTAGACGTATTCAAGTAACACCTGGTGATGATAGTATTATTACTATAGAGGTGCCTCTGAACGAGGAATATTTGCAACCCGATGGTCGTTTTATTAAACTTAAAGTGGCTGCTAAAATGAGTATTGGGGATGAATATTGTAAGGATATAGACAATGCTGCGGTATGGTTGAATATTAAAAATACGTCTTTTGTGAGTGCTATTGGCCAAAACGACGTTACTTACCAAAGAAGTTTAAAAGAGTGGATACAAGAGTTTTCTTCTGTGTACTCGCCAGCTACATCTGATTTAGATGATTTAGCGGCAGGTGGTATTGTTTATACCATTTTAAAACAAACTACAAGTAATAAAAAAGTATATACAGGTGTTTACAGCCCACAAGACTCATTGCCACAAGGTATTTTAACAGGGCTTATAGATAAATTGCCATACACCGTAAGACAATCAATACCTTCTATTGGGGCTAAGCAAGGTTTAATTGCATTAGCTAGAGTAAATACTGGCTTAGGAGTAAGAACTGTATTAGTAGTAACCGGTGCAGATGCAGAGGGTTACAAAAAAGCAATTAATACGCTAGCAAGTAACAGACGTTTAAGTAGCTCTTTCTCTGAAAAAGTAGTAATAGATGAAGCGGTACCAAGCTATGCTGCTGTAGATAATCAGTCGCCATTAATTACTTCATTAGAAAGTTTAGGTGGTACACCAGGTTTGCTAGAAGGTATTGGGTCTTTAAAATCAAAATTTGTATTCTCGTTAACCGAGTTTAACGCAATACCAAGCAAATTGACTTTTCACCTTGAAAGCTATTTCTCTGTATTAAAACCAGATGATAGAGGTTTCTTAAATATCTATTTAAACCAAAATTTAGTGTACAACGCTAATTTAATGAATAGAAGCAACTTTATTGAAGATATTGATTTGAAGCCTTATATGCTTAGCAAGTTTAATACTTTAGAAGTAGAGTATCGTTTTCACCCAGGTACAAATATTTGTAAAGATGGATTTAGCAACTTTTTTGCTTTCGTAAATACTAAAACATCTATTTTAAC
>JAAFHG010000563.1 GCA_013297585.1 Chitinophagales bacterium | reverse complement strand
AGAGCGAAAAAACTATTAAAGATGCTGCTTTTATTAAAAAAATGGCTAAGGCTGTAGCCGAAAATGGAGATAGCACTGGCCTGCGATTTGGCTATATTGAGGTATTAGACAGTGTTGGCGATTATATTACTGCCATTGCGCAAATGGATAGTTTAATATTAAAAGATAAAGGTAACTATGGTCTTTGGTTTAAGCTTGGTACAATATACGAACATGCAGGTGATACAACTAAAGCAATTGGTATCTATGAAACAGCATTAAAAATTTATAGATCGCCGGATGGTATGCTTGCTTTAATTAATTTGCTTGCTGAAACAAAAAATATAGCAGCTTTGGCACTTTGCGATGAGGTAGATAATTTGCGTTTGGGTAGAGAATATGATAGCTATATCCAATTTTTTAGAGGGGTATATTATTCTAGAACAGGTAAAAAAGAACAAGCCATCGGCTATTTTGATAAAAGTATTGTGAGTAATTATACATTTATTGATGCTTATATGGAAAAAGGCTTCACTTATTTTGATGACAAAAAATTAGATGACGCGATATCTGTATTTTTAAAAGTGGCTGCCGTAAATAGTACTTATGCAGACGCTTATTATTGGCAAGGAAAATGTTTTGAAGAAAAGGGCAATAAACCAAAAGCTTTAGAATTATATCAGCAAGCACTATCGCTAGATAAAACCTTGCAGCAAGCAGAGGATGCAATTAAGAGATTGAAGTAGTTAATATTTAATGGTCAATAGTTAATAAATTTAAATAAATAGTATACGGTATAGTTTTTACATTTGGTTTTACTTGAACCTTGAACCTTTAAATTCTAAATATGCCAATTATAGCACCCTCATTACTAGCAAGTAATTTTTTGCGATTAGAAGATGAAGCAGCAATGCTTAATACTAGCGAAGCAGAATGGTTTCATCTAGATGTAATGGATGGTAGATTTGTACCTAATATTAGTTTTGGACTGCCTATTATTCAGCAGTTACGTAAAACTTCTACAAAAGTATTTGATGTGCATTTGATGATAGAAGAACCAGAAAAATATGCAGAAGCATTTAAGCATGCTGGTGCGGATGTTTTAACAGTGCATTACGAAGCTTGTACGCATTTACACCGTAATATCCAGCAGATAAAAAGCCTTGGCATGAAGGCAGGTGTGGCTTTAAATCCGCATACATCGGTAGGGCTTTTAGAAAATGTGTTGCAAGACGTAGATATGGTGCTCATCATGAGTGTTAATCCCGGGTTTGGTGGGCAACATTTTATACCTCAAACACTTGAAAAAGTACGTTTGTTAAAGCAAATAATTACCCAAAAAGGGTTACAAACTTTAATAGAAATTGATGGTGGTGTAACACTTGATAATGCTAGCGCTTTAGTACAAGCTGGTGCTAATGTTTTGGTAGCAGGTAGCACCGTATTTAATTCGGCAAATCCATTGGGTACAATAGCTGCGTTGAAAGCTAGTTAATTTTAATTTCAACTTATACCAACAAAAAAGCCAACTATTTCGAGTTGGCTGTTTTTGTTGGTAATGTATTTATAAAACTATTGTTTTACTAATTGTGTAGTTGAAGCAACACCATCATTTACAAAACTTACACCATAATTACCTCTTACTAGTCTTGTTGCATCAATGCTAGTTTGTGTAGCACCAGTTTGTACATTTTGTGTAGATAGTATTTTACCATCAATACCAACCACTTTTACTGCTGCACCAGCAATTGCTTTAGGGTGTGATAAAATGATGGTATTGGTTACTGGATTTGGGTATAAAGCTAAGCTAATACTCGCTTTACCATTTACTGCAACTACGCTACTGTATTTAAATGTGCCATCATTATCTACCATTTTCAAACGGTAAAATTGAGTACTTAATGTTTTATTGATATCAGCATATTGATAAGCACTACCGTTACTTGCTTTATTAGAAGCTACTCTTGCAATCTCAGCGAAGTTTTTAGCATCAAAGCTTTTTTCAACACCAAAATAATCAAAATTGGTTTCGTTAGAAGTTTCCCAATTTACTTGTGGTTGGTTATTAATTAAAGAACCTGTAATTGATTTAAGGGTAACTGGAAGTAAACCTGATAAATTTCTTGGAACTGGTGCTGTAACAACAGTAAAATCCGCATTATTATTATCTGTATCAGTACTGCCATTATTTTTACGTACAGCACCTTGAGATGAAGTTAGAGCCACACCATTGTTAACAGAAGTTCCACCTTCACCATTACCAGCTGTTCCATTACCAGCTGCACCATAAGCAACCCAATCAATAAAATTTGCAAATTGAGTAACTGTACAAGCTGCTGCTGTTGAACCGCAAGTATTAATAGCAGCAGCACTTGTAACTAATGCAACTTTACCATTTGTTCCTGACATAGCTAAATTTGTAGTAACTAAATCTGGTATTGCTGGAAGTTCAGCACCTGCTGTTCCAGCCGTACCGCATTGAATTAAAAGATATTTTCCAGCTGGTATAACTGTTGAAGCAGGAATAACATAGTTATTAGAAGCAGATG
>JAAFHG010000687.1 GCA_013297585.1 Chitinophagales bacterium | reverse complement strand
TTTAATTATTTAAGATTGTGAATGAACCCATTTGTTTTTATTTATTATTTATAGAAGTGTAAGGCATATGAACTTTACCACAGAGATTTAGAGAACACTAAGTAACATTGAGTTAATAAAAATTAAATGTTTAATTATTTTAGATAGTGGATGAACCCATTTGTTTTTATTTATTATTTATAGAAGTGTAAGGCATATGAACTTTACCACAGAGATTTAGAGAACACTAAGTAACACTGAGTTAAGAAAAATAAATGTTTAATTATTTGAGATTGTGAATGAACCCATTTGCTTTTATTTATTATTTATCAATCCATTACATAGTTTTATTGTGAGCTTTTGTTTTAATTACTTTGATAGGCAGTAGATAGGGCTTTGATAGGCAGTAAGTAGGGAGTATCCTCTAATGGTTGGGAAACCTATAAGATTGTACAACAGCTTAAAATAAAAATAGGCTACCATATTGGTAACCTATTTTTTATTTTATTTAATAAAAAAATTGATTTACTTTTTTCTAGCATCTCTAATTTTCTTAGCTCCAACAGCAGCACCTGCAGCTACTAATAACGATATACCTCCATCAATTGGTAAATCCACATCGTTACTATCTGGTACTGGCTGAGCCTTAGAAATTAAAGGCAAGCCAACAAAACATATCATAGCTAAAACAAGTAATTTAATTGATTTTTTCATGTTGTTTTTTTTTAATGAATTAATTTTAAAATGCCTGTTTTACTATTTTTTAATTAATGTTTCAGTAAATACATTTCCTTTAGCATCAGTAATTGTTAATTTATATGCACCAGCTGCCAATGTTTTGTTTGTTTCAATAGTTAAACTGCTATTGTTACCTGCATTTGTTATTGGCTCTGCAAACACTAATTGTCCTGCTGCATTATACAATTTTAATGTGCCTGCTCCTATTGCTAAGTTGCTTAATTGTACATTGAAACTGCTACCTACTACTGGATTGGGATATACTGATACGCCTCCATTGTTTTTATCATTCATTACAACTTTTACTACTGCACTATATTGTATTGTGCCATTGTTGTTTGTTGCTTTTATTCTGTAGTAGTTTACTGCATTTGGTGTTTTGTCTGTTGCTGTGTAGCTATTTGTTAATCCACCATTTTTTGCTGCTGCTTCGTGCATACTTGTAAAGTTGCTGCCTGTTGCAGATTTTTCTACTTGGTAGCTTGATACTCCTGTTTCGCTGCTTGCAACCCAGTTTACTGATACTACATTGTTTTGTTTTGCTGCACTTATGCTTAATTTTCCAATTGGTAATGGTGCTCCTGCTGTAAACACAACTTTAAATCTATTAGCTGCACTGCTACCTGCAACACTTGTTACACTAAACGCAATATTGTTATTTGTATTTAAGTTTATTGATGTTTCTGTGTTTAAGAAATTATCTATCAATTTGCAATCGCTAACACTTGCATCAAAGTTTATTGGATTTACAAAAAACTCATAGTTTGCTCCTGCTACCATATTTGCCATTTTTAAATATAATGTATCTGTTGTTGCTATAAATGGTCTAGCTTCTACTACTAAGTTGGCTGTGCTTCTTAATAAGCTTATCGACTCTATACTACCTGCAACTTTTGTAATATCATCAACATCTACTGCTGCTGAATAGCTACCAAATTTTGCTCTAACTCCATCTACATTTGTTTTATCGCCATTGCTTTGAACTGCATTTAACTTAATGTTAAAGATGTCTGTTGCTCCATTTTGTGTGCCACTAATATTAGTGTTATTGTTGCTTGATGTTGTTTTTGCTCCTTCTTTAAACGTAATACTTGCACTTGCATTATTGGTTTTAACAAAAAACGCTTGTCCACTTTGTAAATGTTTGCTTGTTCCTCCACTTACAGGACCTAAATTCCAATTGCTTCTATCAAATGCTGTGTAAGCTCCTGGAGAATTTACTGTTGCTCCTGTTAAGTTTGGATCCCAAACATAAAAACCATTAGTTATGCCACTAAAGCTTACGCTATCGCTACTTAAATCTACTGGTGCTGCAAATGGATTACCTACTAACCAACTATT
>JAAFHG010000150.1:3258-8295 GCA_013297585.1 Chitinophagales bacterium | reverse complement strand
TTACCGTAAAAGACTGCGAAACCAATCGCATTGCGCTACAAAAAGAGGTGTTTGAAACACAATACTTATTACAAGATAGTATGCGCAACTATCAATGGCGCATTACTGATGAAACACGTACCATTGCTGGCTTTGAATGCAAGAAGGCCGTGACTAAAATATGCGATAGCGTATATGTAGTAGCTTTTTACACCGACCAAATTATGATAAGTAGCGGCCCAGAAAGTTTTGGCGGCTTACCGGGTTTAATTCTTGGCCTTGCAGTACCACGCTTACACACTACATGGTTTGCCACCAAGCTAGAACTTGTACAGCCAACAACTGCACAAACCACACCACCACAAAAAGGTAAAAAAACCAATTGGAAACAACTAGAAGCAGACCTTACCAAACTAAAAGCCCGTTGGGGTGATTATGGTACTAAATATTTGTGGAATTTTATGTTGTAAGCAACTTAGAATACTAATAAAAAACCGTCCGAGGCATTGAACACTCGAACGGTTTTTTATTAGCAATGAAACATTATCTATTTTCCATCCCAAACTAATGCACTTGCACCTAAAATTGCAGCATCACTTTCTTTTAGGTTACTAAACATTAACTGCACTTTATTTTTAAATACTTGAATTAAATTCTTTTCCATCGCTTCTTTGGTTGGTGTCATTATGTAGCTGCCTGCCTTGGTAAGGCCACCAAATAAAATGATAGCTTGTGGTGAAGAGAACATCACAAAATTGGCCAAAGCTTCGCCTAAAATTTCACCAGTAAAATCAAAAATACCTTTTGCAATTTCATCGCCTTGAATAGCACATTCGTACACGGTTTGGCTAGTAAGATCTTCCTCTGCAAAGTCTCTTAACAAGCTCACTTTAGTAGGGTTTGCAGCCAAAAATTCAACTGCCGTATCTTTTACACCTGTTGCAGATGCATAAGATTCTAAACAACCACGGCTGCCTGTACCTCTATGCAATCTACCACCATGACGTACTATTACGTGCCCAAGTTCGCCAGCAAAGCCATCGTGACCAACCACCATTTTACCATCAATTACAATACCACTACCTACACCTGTGCCAAGTGTAATAGTAATAAAATGTTTCATGCCTTTTGCAGCACCATACATCATTTCGCCCATGGCGGCAGCATTCGCATCGTTGGTGAGCGTGGTTTTAATGTCAAATTTTTCGGTAATTAAATGTGCAATTGGTACTATACCTTGCCAGTGTAAGTTGGCCGCATATTCAATATTACCTGTGTATAAATTGCCATTTGGCGCACCCATACCTATGCCAATCATATTTTCTTTACCACCATGTCTATCAATCATTGGCTGCAACTTGTTATATAATTCATCTACAAAAAAGTTGACAGGTTTTTCACTAGCAGTAGGTATTCTATCTTGTTCAAGTATATTACCATCACTATCTACAATGCCAAATTTTGCGGTAGTACCGCCAAGGTCTATACCAACGGCATACTGTGGGGTTGTTGTACTCATTGTTATCTATCGTTAATATCTATTGTTAAAAATGTTCTTCTGTGCAAAATTAATGGCCACCACCTTTAGCCACCACATCGTACTCAATACCCTGTGTTTTTAAAATGCTTTTAACTTTCACGGCATAAAATGCAAGGTAAGCAAAGCAAGCAACACCAACTATATAGCTGTATGGAATACCCAATAAATTATCTGATGCCACATAGCCTTGTAGGTAACTTATAAATCCGCCACCCATAATCATCATAATTAAAAAACTACTACCCTCGTTAGTGTGCTTACCTAAGCCAGCAACAGCCAGTGTAAAGATACAAGGCCATAAAGTGCTGCAAAATAAACCTACACTTACAAAAGCATAAATACTAACGGTGCCAGTAGTAAGCATACCAATAACTAAGGCTGTAATGCCCATTAATGAGAAAATAAGTAGCATTTTTGCAGGGCTACCCTTACTCATAATATCACCGGTGATCATCGCAACTATTACAATGCCATACAAATAGAAAGAAGAAACATCGTGCTGCGCAATCATGTTTACCACAATAAACACTGCAAATGCAATGTAGGGCATAAAGAATTTAAGAATGTCTTTTGCAGATTTTGTAATATCAAATGCACCAATACTAGCCGTCCATCTACCAATCATTAAACTAGCCCAATACAAAGAGATATAAGGGGCAACTTTATCGGTACTGATACCCATTTCTTGTTTTAAGAATTCTGGTAAATTACTTGCAGTTGCTACTTCTACACCTACATACACAAATATGCCAATCATACCCATCCAAAGTTGTGGATACTGAAAAGCATACTTTTTATGCAAAACTTTACTTGTGTCGCCAGCTTCTTCGGTAGCCACATTATCAAGGTCTATTTTGTTGGGTACAGAAGAAAATTTTAAGAACACCGCAACCAATAAAAATGCTAACCCCAAAATGAGGTAGGGAATTTTAACACTACCAATGCTTGCCTCGGTATTAGCTGAATTAACACTACCAAAAATAGCATAGCTTACCAATAACGGCCCGATGGTGGTGCCAAAATTATTAACACCCCCAGCCATACTTAAACGTTGAGAGCCAGTTTTTGGATCGCCCATTACAACGGCAAGTGGATTAGCTGCAATTTGCTGTAACGAAAAACCTAGTGCCACAACAAATAAACCTGTAATCATTAAAGTGAAAGAACTGTTATTGGCCGCAGGATAAAACAAAAGCGTACCAATTGCAGAAATAATTAAGCCCACAGCAATACCATTTTTGTAGCCTATTTTATTTAATAAATCGCCACCAATAAACTTTGAGACAATTAAATAAATAATAGAACCAACGGTATAGGCAATATAAAAAGCAACTGCCACTAATTGACTTTCAGCTTGCGATAACACGAAAGCTTTTTTAAATACTGGGATTAAAATATCGTTGCTCGCAGCAACAAAACCCCAAAAGAAAAACACTGTAATTAGGGTTGCAAATTGCCCCCATTTAGTTTTTTGATTCATAAAACAACCTTTTTTTGTTAGGGGCTGAAAATAAAGAGTTTTATTTACATAAAATTGTTTGCTTAAAATTTGTTGTAAAAGTTATTACCCCTAATTTGGATTTTATTTACAAAATTCGGTCATCTATATGGAAATAATTCACGTAAGTGCAGAGTGTTACCCAATGGCAAAAGCTGGTGGCTTAGGCGATGTGGTGGGTGCACTACCAAAATATCAATGCAAGGCTGGGCATTATGCCAAAGTAGTAATGCCTATGTACAGAACCAAGTTTTTGTATACTAGTGAGTGGGTGGTTGACTATAAAGGCACGGCCTATTTAGGTGCCAAACAGTTTGACTTTACCATCATTAAAGAGGCAACCAATGAACTAGGCTATGATTTGTTTTTGGTAGATATTAATGGCTTGCTAGACAGGGAAAAAATTTATGGTTATGAGGATGATGCCGAAAGATTCATAGCATTTCAAATAGCCGTACTTACTTGGTTAAATAGCTGGCAACATCAACCAGATATTATTCATGTACATGATTATCATGCGGGTTTAATACCGTTTATGTTAAAGAATTGCTTTACGTTTAAACGCATGGCTTACATAAAAACGGTATTAACTATTCACAATGCACAATACCAAGGCTGGCTTGGATGGGATAAAGCCCATTTATTGCCGGCTTACGATGGCTACAAATGGGGCGATTTAGATTGGAATAATACAATTAACCCACTTGCAAGCGCTGTAAAATGTGCTTGGAAAATAACTACAGTAAGCCCAAGTTATATGAATGAGCTTCGATATAACAGTAATGGATTGGAAGATTTGTTTGAGTACGAAAAAGGTAAGTGTGTAGGCATTTTAAATGGTATTGATAATGAGGTTTGGGATCCTGCAACAGACCCTTATTTGTCTAGTAATTTTTCTGTAAAAACAGTAGATGCAGGTAAAAAGAAGAATAAAAAACAAATTTGTGAAACGTATGGCTTAGATGAAAAACTACCATTGTTTGTATTTATTGGTAGACTTGTAGGCGAAAAAGCAGCGGATATTTTGCCAGGTGCTTTTTTAAATGCACTGTATCACCAACAAGGTAAAGCTTGCTATATGGTACTTGGCAGTGGCGAAAAAAAAGTAGAATGGGAACTAAATAATATTGCCAATCAGTATAGAGGCTACTACAATGCAGTAATTGGTTACGACGAAGCATTAAGCCATAAATTATATGCCGCTGCCGACTTTTTGTTAATGCCTAGCAGAGTAGAGCCATGCGGCTTAAACCAAATGTATGCTTTACGATATGGAACTGTACCATTGGTTAGAAGTACCGGTGGCTTGCAAGACACAGTAAAAGATATGGGTGAGTGGGAAGGCTTTGGTATTAGATTTAACAACGCTACCGTAAGTGATATGGCGCATTCAATTTATAGAGCCATAGAAGTGTATACAGATAAAACGCACTTTGGTTGGATGCGTAAGTACATGATGCAAATAGACCATAGTTGGGAAGCAGTAGTTGAAGCTTATACAAACGTGTATAAAAGTGCTTAGTATCTAGTTTGTGAAAAGTTAAACAAAGAATTATCTATTTTTTTTTAATCAAATTATGTATGTCAATTGCTTTCGTCATAACTTTCCAACCTCTCTTTTTTGATTGCTCACATTAATTATGAAAAAAACATTTTAACCTCAATCTTATGGCATCTTTAAGTAAAAAAATTGTAGCAGTAATACTAGGCGGCGGCGCTGGTAGCAGATTGTACCCACTAACGGCATCACGCTCTAAACCCGCAGTACCAGTAGCAGGCAAGTATCGCTTGGTAGATATCCCTATTAGTAACTGTATGAACAGCGGCATCAATCGCATGTTCGTTTTAACCCAGTTTAATTCAGCCTCATTAAATAAGCATATTAAAAATACCTATCATTTCAGTGCATTTAGTACTGGTTTTGTAGATATTTTGGCAGCAGAACAAACGCCTGATAATCCTGGATGGTTTCAAGGTACTGCCGATGCAGTGCGACAATCTTTACGCCACATCTCAAACT
>JAAFHG010000150.1:1857-3248 GCA_013297585.1 Chitinophagales bacterium | reverse complement strand
CAAACTTAGACTTTGAGTATATCTTAATATTAAGTGGCGATCAATTGTATCAAATGGATTTCCTAGAAATGATAACAGATCATCTTCAAAGAGGTGCTGATATTTCTATAGCCACTATACCTGTACATGCCAATGATGCTACTGAATTTGGTATTCTTAAAACTGATGAGGCAGGCATGATTTCATCGTTTATAGAAAAACCTAAAAAAGATGTACTTAGCGATTGGACAAGCACTACAAGTGAAGCCATGCAGCAGCAAGATAGAGTGTATTTAGCCTCAATGGGTATCTATATATTTAATAAAGCTGTGCTTAACACCTTGTTAAGAGACCACCATCCAAATGCCACTGACTTTGGTAAAGAAATAATACCAAATGCCATTGAAAACTACAAAGTAGCAAGTTATCAGTACGAAGGTTATTGGACAGATATTGGAAATATTGCTTCTTTCTTTGAAGCGAATTTGGCTTTAACAGCAGAAATTCCTGAGTTTAATTTATTTGACAATAGCAATGTGGTGTATACAAGGCCACGTATGTTACCACCTGCAAAAATTAGTGGTACTACTTTAGAAAAAACCTTAATTGCCGAAGGATCTATTATTAATGCTAGTCGTTTAGAGCATTGTGTAGTAGGTATTAGAGCTCGCATAGGTTACGGTACTACAGCAGTAAGCAGCTACATTATGGGTAACGATTATTACGAAACCATTGAGGTAATGCAAGAAAACGTGAGCAAAGGCATTCCTAAAATTGGTATAGGCGAACGTTGCTACATTAAAGACGCAATTATTGATAAAAACTGTCGTATTGGTGACGATGTACGCATTAATGGCGGTAAACATTTAGAAAATACAGACCACCCATTGTACAGTGTAAAAGATGGTATTGTAGTGGTAAAGAAAGGCGCTATTCTGCCAAATGGTTTTGTGATTTAAACTTTATAGTTTCGAAAGCATGAATACAGTAATATTAAAAGAAAAATTGCATCAGTATATAGATGATAGCGACGATAAGCTTTTGAAAATTATGTATGCAATTGCTAAAGAGTACAATGAAGATGATACTATTGACAATGTAGACATTAGCTTACTAGAATCAAGAAGAGAAAAGCGATTAAGTGGTGAGAGTAAATTGTACAGCTGGGCTGAAGCTAAAAAGATAATTACTGCTAAAAAATAATTATCGTGTTCAATTTATAACTTCAACAAGAAGCAATCGACGATGTTAATGATGCTTTCGAATGGTATCAAATGCAACATGAAGGATTGGGGGTATGAATTTTTAGAAGCTCTTGAAAACGGCTTTACAAAAATTACAAACAAAACCTACATATTTTGGTTCATACATCAACGAGCGGTATCTGAAAATGCGTATAGACAGATTTCCTT
>JAAFHG010000150.1:0-1847 GCA_013297585.1 Chitinophagales bacterium | reverse complement strand
AAACGTGTAAAAATTACACAATTATACTTCTAAACGATTGCTATGTCAACTACCTTAGACGACAAACCGAAACTAAGAATCTCTGAAATCATTAACATGAGTGTCGGTTTTCTTGGAATTCAATTTGGATGGGATTTACAGCGTGCCAATATGGGACCTATTTATGAATACCTACATGCAGATGCAGATAAAATTCCTATTTTGTTTCTTGCTGCACCACTTACTGGTTTATTGGTTCAGCCTGTAATTGGCTACATGAGCGATAGAACTTGGCATCCTAAATGGGGCCGTCGTAGACCATATTTTATGATTGGTGCCATTGTAAGTACCATCGCTTTATTGTTTATGCCACATAGCCCAGTACTTTGGGTAGCCGCAGGTTTACTATGGGTGCTTGATGTGTTTGGTAATGTATGTATGGAGCCATTTAGAGCATTTGTAACCGATAAATTATCAGAAAAACAACGTACCGAAGGTTTTGTAATGCAAAGTTTAATGATTGGTTTGGGTGGTAGTATTGCTTCTGCTTTGCCTTGGCTAATGATTCATGTGTTTAAATTAGAAAGCACAGCAGCTAGTGGTGTTATACCAGACAATGTTAAATGGTCTTTTTACATTGGTGCAGCCTTCTTTTTCGGTGCTGTTATGTACACTGTGTTTACGTCTAAAGAATATCCACCAAAAAATTCACCTACTGCATCGGAAGAAAAAGGCAGCATTGGTAATGGCATAAAAGAGATTTTAGAATCAATTCTGCAAATGCCAAAGCGCATGAAAATGCTGGCATTGGTTCAGTTTTTTACTTGGCCAGGTTTGTTTTTAATGTGGTTTTATTACAGCACAGCCGTTGCTCGTAATATCTTTCATGCTACTAGCGAAACAGATCCGCTTTACAGTCAAGGTACTTCTTTTGCAGGTTTAACCTTGTCTTTTTACAACGTTATTACGTTCTTATTTGCCTTCATTTTACCATTTATTGCACACAAGTTGGGTAGAAAACTCACCCACTCAGTTTGCTTGTTATGCGGTGCTATTGGGCTTATCAGCGTAGCATTTATCCAAAATAAATACTTGTTGTTCGTGAGTATGACAGGTGTAGGTATTGCATGGAGCAGTATTTTATCTATGCCTTATGCCATGCTTGGTGGTGTTTTGCCCGAAAACAAAGTAGGTGTGTACATGGGTATTTTCAACTTCTTTATTGTAATGCCAGAAATCATTGCTTCACTTGGTTTTGGTTGGGTAATGAAAAACCTATTGAATAACGATAGATTATTAGCCGTACAAATAGGTGGTGTGCTCATGATTATTGCAGCTATACTTTGTTATGTACTGGTTAATGAAAAAGACGAGCCAGCTAAAGCTGTCTCTTAATAATCATTATGTAACCAGCGCTAGTGCTACTATTTAGCATCCGTTGCGTCGCACACTGCAACTGTAGAATTGTCTTCAGTAATTGTGCCGCACTCATAAATATTTTATAAACTAATCATTATGAAGAAGTTGCTTTTCCTGTGCTTGTTGGCTAGTTCATTCGCCAATATTATTAAAGCGCAAAACATTAATGTATATCCATCCAATTGGTGGGTAGGCATGAAATGGCGCAATGTGCAATTACTTGTAAAAGCTGAGAAAGAAGGCTTGAACAAGCAACAAGTATCTATCAAATATCCTGGTGTTAGTATCACCAAAGTACATCAGCTTGACAATAGTAAATACCTTGCTATAGATGTAGCAATTGCGCCCACTGCAAAAGCTGGTAATGTGGCTATCACATTTACCGAAGGTGGCAAAACCACTACCGTACAATGGCCTTTAAAACCTCGCAGAAAAGGCATGGGTACTGA
>JAAFHG010000469.1 GCA_013297585.1 Chitinophagales bacterium | reverse complement strand
TGCATTTTTTACTTTAACGGTAAATCCACAGGTACCCCTGTCTATCAATGCTATTTTACCTGTTAAACTTGCTGCGTTGGCAGCTGCACTACAGGCACCATGTGTAGTACCTGCCAGATCATCATTAAAGTAAACAACATTAGCTGTTTTTGTGCCAACACTATTTAATTTATTCTTGGTACTAAAAGCACTTTCAACAGATGTTTTAACACCTTGAAATGCTGTTGGCTGATTGATAGTAGTAGAAGCTATGCCATCAAACAAAAACATCTGCATACGTGGATTGTTACCATCATTTGGTGTAGAGAAGTTAGCATTATTGGTACCAGAACCATCTTGCGCATCGGCAAATACAAAGTCGTTACCATTACCACCACGGCCTAAATTGTTAGCCTGGAAATTACCAGATACTTCATCAAAACCATATTGATAAGAAATATCATGCATTATATTATTCCAGTAAAACAGGTTAGTGATTGCAAACTTTTGGTTAGCTGAAGTAGTAGGAGCTTTAGTAAAATTCACATTACTTGTAAATGTAAGGTTTGGTAAAACAGTGGTAGATTTTACCAGTTTACCAGTACCATTATTACCATTTCTGTCTTCCTGAGCCAAAACGTTATTACCTTTTGTACTGTCAAAAGTAGTAGTACCGTTATCGTGCCACTGTAAAGTAGTAGCATTATTGCCTGTACCAGCCAATGACCATGGGTTGGTAACAATAGCAGCTGCACCACCAGGATGAATAGGGCTTTCAGCTGGGAAAGGAATTACACGGTATTTGGTAGAACTAACCAATGCGCTGCTGTTATCTTCCTGAGCCATGGTTATATCTGCAGATATATCCCTCATTGCAGAAACACGGCGTGGTGTAGTCCAGTTACAAACAATATTCAGGTTGATTTTATTTAAAATATCACCTTTCTGTGCATCCACATTTACATACCACAAATCAGCCAAACCTTTGGGTTGCATTTGAACCTGCCAGCTTAAAGACATTTTATTCGAAATTTCATCCGGCACCCACAACAATTTAGATTTAATGTTGGTAGAAGAAATTCCCATATTGCTAAATTCAATTTCTTTAAAAGCATTCATTTGCTTAATTGGCATCATAGCAGATGGGGTAGCCAATTTAAGATGGCTGGCAGCTGCTTTTATAGCATCGGCTGCGGTTACACCAGCTAAACCTTCTTTCGAATTTACAAGCGCTTCCATGTTACCAATTCTTGCACCAGTAACCGAAACTGCTTTTTCATTTTTAAATGCAACAGTTTGAATGGCATTAAATACATCTATGCCCTTAAAAGTTTGCTGTAAATACACATAAGTTAAGCCAGAAGATTTGTCAGCATACGCATCAGAAATGCGGTAGTTTTTTAAGTCATTGGCATTCAAGCCAATTTTAGCAGCATTTCTCTCAACCAAAGCTTTTGCATTAGCTACCTGTTGAGAAAAAGATTTACTAATAGCAAGAACCGCAATAACTAAAAGCAACGCAGTTCTTTTAATAGAGTAATGTTTGTTCATGTAATATGTATTGTTTTAAGAAAATAAAAATTTGAAGCGGCAGTAAAAATAACTTTTTGCCAAATGCAAACAGTGGTTAGCAAAAAATATAATAACCTTTTAATACCCTGCATTACATAAATAATAATATGTAAATGAACAGGTAAAAAGTTTGAAAAAAATTAAATGTATTGCCTGGTTTCTTTAATTCTTTTTATTTTATTATTAGCCAAGCTGTGTAAATATTTGCAGCTTTACTTGCGTCGCACACTTGTACGCCAACATATGGTATGGGCTTAAACAGCCAGTACTATGTAAAATTAATTGCAAACCTAACTATCAAAGCCAATCGGGCAAACTATCTATTTCAGCAGTAGCTGGGGAATTAGCTATATAAAATGCACGGCTATAATTACCATTTGTTATAACAAGATATTCAACCGCAAGTGTAATATTGTATCGTAGTATTTGGGCAATTACCTGCTCATTAAGCGCCGTATCCTGCTCCTTGCACTCTATTATCATCCACGGCTTTTGGCCCTTATACACAACAATATCGCAACGCTTTTTTAGCTCGCCTAACCTTATTTCCTTTTCTACAGCAATTAAAGCTGCCGGATAAGCTTTTACCTGAACCAGGTAATTTAAAAAATGCTGGCGCACCCATTCTTCAGGCGTAAGCACTACCCATTTTTTTCTAAATTCATCAAAAATGAGTTGTTGGTTACCCTGTTGCTTTGTTTTAAAATTAACTGAAGGATATTCTATTGCCAGCATACGCAAATGTAATAATATGAGCTACCGGTTTTGTATATTTGTTGTTAACACTTAACCTTTTGTTGCACATGGTTATACTGCTTAATGGCTGCGGGATTGCAGTGTAAAGCCCGCAACGAACGTAACGCAGTGCAGTGAGTGAGGACTTGCAACGGAAAGCCCGGACTGTTGATTAATTTATGGCTACAGCCCACAGCCCCTGCAATAATTATTACTTAGCAAAGTACAGCTACTGATAGCTTAAAGAAATAAAATTATGAAGACGAAAGAAGAAATTGTAAACAACTGGTTACCCCGTTATACAGGTGAGGATTTAAAAAATTTTGGCAAATATATTTTGCTAACCAATTTTAGCAACTATGTTACCAAATTTGCCGAATGGCATAAAGTAAAAGTAGTTGGTAAAGACAAACCTTTTCAATGCGCTACGGCCAATGGAATTACAATTGTAAATTTTGGTATGGGTAGCCCAGGCGCAGCAACGGTAATGGATTTATTAAGCGCCATAAACCCAAAAGCGGTATTGTTTCTTGGTAAATGTGGTGGCTTAAAAAAGAGAAACAAACTGGGCGATTTGATATTACCAATTGCTGCGATAAGAGGTGAGGGTACGTCTAACGATTATTTTCCGGCCGAAGTACCCGCAATGCCTGCATTTGCCTTACAAAAAGCCATTTCTACTACTATAAGGGATTATAAGGTTGACTACTGGACCGGCACAGTATACACTACTAACCGCAGGGTTTGGGAACATGATGAAGCTTTTAAGGAGTACCTGCAAAAAATTAGGGCTTACGCCATTGATATGGAAACAGCTACCATTTTTACCGTAGGTTTTTACAATAAAA
>JAAFHG010000638.1 GCA_013297585.1 Chitinophagales bacterium | reverse complement strand
TGTATTTGGAGCGACACAGTTAACAAAGCTATGTTTCCGCAAGGAGGTATTTTTAAACACCCAGTAAGCAATAACCCAAATCACGCCTACATTGTGGCTAGTGGCATTACCACGAATAGCTTAGGTGCAATAACGGGAAATTTTTATGCCTCTAAAAAATATTCTTTAATGAGTAATTCTGTTGCTCCAATTGGATTTGGAAGTCAAACATTTTATACTAATACGCTTACCGTAGGACAAGTGGCTAAACATGATTTTGCTTGTTCGAGTATGATGGTAACAAATGATGCGGTTATACACGGCATGGCAACTTTAGCAAATAATGTAAACGCTTCAAATACGGCAAGCTATGGCTTACGAGGCGGCGCTGTTATTAAAGGTTTTTTTAATGCTGGCTCTTTTGTGTACAGCACAGATTCTTTAATTCCAAATACCATACTCAAAAGTGATGGAAGCAAACAACTATATCCGTATTCCATTAGTGCGTTTAATAACCAAGGAACAGTTGGTTATGTGGTGTTTATAGGCTCAACCAGCTCTAGTATAACCGCTAATACAGGCTGGCAACCGATTGTTTATAAAACAACTAATAGCGGAAACTCGTGGAACTTGTTGCCTAAAATTAATTTCAGTCTGCCTGCATTTGCACCATTATTAAACCGTTTAAATGCTTTACCAACAAATACCTCAGTTGTTATTCCTCAAATTAATGTGTTAGAAGGGTTTGATGCCTCTGTTGGTTTTAATGATGAATTACATGTTGTTGCAACATTATGCAGTACTAAAAGTAATCATTCTGATTCGTTACACATTGCTCAAACATTTGGTACAGAGGGTTACAAAAGCAAATATACAAGCGGTAAACGCCCTTATATTTATGATTTTATACTGAGTAACAGTTTAACTTGGAGTGCTCAACTCATTGACTCTTTGGGTAGTGAAATAGCGGGCAAAACACCAAGTAGCAATGGGTATAACGACAACCCTTGGGATGCCGATATTAATGGCAATAAAGTAAGCAGCGGTGCACGAATTCAAATTAGCCGAGGGCAAAACGGAAAATTACTAGCTATCACTTATGCCGATAGCGATAGCCTCTTAACTGGAAAAAAATGGAACACAGCTCCTAATGTGTTTGGTAAAGTGTATGATACACAAACAACAGGTTTAACTACTACTTTTAGATTAAACTTAACTAATCAATCGCCAATAAATAGTAACGTTGCTAACAAGGCTTTTTTTCACTCGGTTTCGCCTCTACTTTCAAACTTTACAGGTTTATTGAGTCCTTATAACATGAGTTTTTATGGTTGTTTAAACATAAGCCAGGCAGAGATAAGCATTCCCATAACAGTTAGTAATAATGCTACTTTACAACAAAACTCAAAAGTTGATCATTGGTATTCTAACGCTTCGTTTTCAATAACAAGTATTCCAATTGGTTACTTATCGAACTCTGAATTAAGTAATGCTAATTCAATTGCCGTTACTGTATTTCCTAATCCAGTAAAAAATAGTTTAACCGTTGAACTAAATACACCAATTATCGAAAATACTTCTATTGAAATCACTAATACACTTGGGCAAACACTATTAACTGAAAAAATTTATGCGAACTCTCAAACTATTGACGTGTCGGATTTGACCTCGGGTATTTATTTTGTAAAAATTGTAACCCCACAAAAAATTGAACGTACAATAAAACTAATAAAGGAATAATTTGTAACTTTATTATTCTCCAAAGATTCTCTCCCAATTAATACTAACATTTAATATTCTATTATTATGAAACATTTTTTACTTTTCGTTTTTAGTAGTTTAGTTGTAAACTTACTAGGGCAAGGTTTAATTACTAGCCTGGCATCTTACAGCATTTCTTGGCAAAAGTTTACTGGTTCGGCTAATATTTATGGGCTTACACATAATTATGCTAAACCTTTACAGTATAATAATTCGGTAAACCTTATGTCGTTTACACATTTAAAAAACACCACGTATAATTCGTTACCGTTTAATTCTAAAAACGATGTAGTGGTTATGACCTCTAATAACAAGGGCTTAACCTGGGATAGTACTTGCGTTTGGAGTGATACAACAAACAAAGCCATGTTTCCGCAAGGAGGAATTTATTGTGCCCCTGGAAATACGAATACAAGCAACTGTTATTTAGTAGCAAATGGTATTACTACAACTAGTACAGGACTTATCAATGGTAATTTTTATGCGTCAAAATCAACAACGGCTA
>JAAFHG010000649.1 GCA_013297585.1 Chitinophagales bacterium | reverse complement strand
AGAAGCTATCAAGCCATATTGCCATTAAGAGGTAAGATATTGAACGTAGAGAAAGCAATGGAGCACAAAATTTACGACAATGAGGAGATTAGAAACATCTTTACTGCATTGGGTGTAAAAATTGGTACTCCAGAAGATCCTAAAGCTTTAGATACTTCTAAACTGCGCTATCATAAGCTGATAATTATGACCGATGCTGATGTGGATGGAAGCCACATTGCTACTTTGATTTTAACTTTTATATTCAGGTACATGAAAGAAATGGTGGAGCAAGGATATGTTTTTATTGCACAACCGCCATTATACTTGGTTAAAAAAGGCAATAACCAAGATTATGCTTGGAATGATGTAGAACGTAAAATACTAATTGCCAAATTTGGGCAAGGAAAAGATGAAAGTGTAAACACACAACGATATAAAGGTTTGGGAGAGATGAATGCAGAGCAATTATGGGAAACTACCATGAACCCTGCTACCAGAACTTTAAAGCAAGTTACTATAGATAGTGCAGCAGAAGCAGATAGAATTTTTAGCATGTTAATGGGAGATGAAGTACCTCCAAGAAGGGAGTTTATTGAGTCTCACGCCAAATATGCCAATATAGATGTTTAAACAGTTTTACAGCCCAATACTATCAATATTTTGCTAAACCCAATATAATTTGTAGCTTGTTGGCCGAAGTAAAACTTCAACCCAATTTTACTAACCATAAATTTAAAAAGAAATGTCAAACATGTTAACAGCTTATTGCATGAAGACTAAGGAAAAGAACGTTCCTATGCAGGATGCAGTAATTACCAAAACAGCACGTGGTGGCTATATGGCGCAAGGCCATGATGGCAAAGGAAATAAAATGACTACTATGCTAAGTGAAGCAAACGCTTTAGCAGCAGTTAAAAACGGTGTTGCCAAACAAAGCTGGTAATATATCCAGCCTTTCATCTTATTTAATTTAAAAGCCACCAAATCGGTGGCTTTTAAATTTGCGGTAATTGCTATTATCTTAAAATCTATAACAAAGCCAATAATATTTGCCATGCTTGGGCTACCTTATCGCTGGCTAATAATTTTTTAGCATATAGTTGCAGTTCTATTTCCATTTCATCGGGTGTGATAGAGTAATATTGAATAATGTGCTTCAACGTATCATCGTTAAAGGAGGGATCTATAAAAGGCATTTCATGTACATTGGCTAGCTTGGCCAAATCATTACCACTAAGTATGGCACTGCTTTTAATGGAAACAGGCAAGGCATCAAAGCCAATCCCTAATTTAGTATTTGGTTTTTCTACTGTAAACAAATTTGTAGTATCTACTTTACAATACCAATCGCCACCCAACCTTGCCACCAACTCCAACTTTTGTTGATCAATCATTGTACGCTCCTCATTTAAAATGCTTTCATCCACATGCATATTCAATACTTCTGCAATTACTAATTGGCCAGCCCCTCCTTCTTCTCCTAAACTTTTTACTTCCTTCACCTTACACTCCAACTTAATTTTTGCTTCTTGAACCATTGGCGGCTTTACTGTTGTAGCAGCTTGCTTGGTAAATCCTGCCTTTATAAATTCGTCCACACCTTTTTCATATTCGCAACTGCTTAAACTTACTTGTTGCACCATGCTATAATCACAAATATTAATAACCACTTCTGGTACTTCTAACACATTTTGTAAAGTATGTTTGGTGGTGTTATCTCTACCTCTTCTTGCTGGCGAAAAAATTACAATGGGAGGATTGGATGAAAACAAATTAAAAAAGGAAAAAGGACTAAGATTGCAGTTGCCGTCTTTGTCAATGGTACTTGCAAAACAAATAGGCCTTGGTGCAATGGCATGTTGCAACCAAGCCATGCGTTGCATTATCGGCAATGCTTGAATATCTACTATCATAAAATTATCCAATTGCTGTTGCTAAATCTGCAATTAAGTCTTGGGCATCTTCAATACCAACGCTCAATCTTATCAACCCATCACTCAAGCCATTTTTTATTCTTTCTTCTCTTGGTATAGAAGCATGAGTCATACTAGCTGGATGATTAATTAAGCTCTCTACTCCACCCAAACTTTCTGCTAATGAAAACAGTTTGGTGCTTGACAATACTTTGTTTGCAGCTTCAATACTTTCATCTTTCAACGTAAAGCTTATCATGCCACCAAAACCTCTCATTTGCTTGGCTGCAATGGCATACCCAATATTG
>JAAFHG010000089.1 GCA_013297585.1 Chitinophagales bacterium | reverse complement strand
CATTAAAAGAAAAATATGCTGGTCAGTATGATGTTAAATACACAGTAGAAAAAATTGGTGGTTTAGAATGCGGAAAGTGCCACTATTAATAAATTAAGAACGTAAGAAAATCTATATACCAAATGACTATGTCAAAGAAATACTGGAAAGGATTACCCGAACTAACGGAAAGCCCTGAGTTTTTACAAAATAAAAATAATGAGTTTGCAGAGCCTTTGCCAATGGCAGAAATGTTGGAAGGACAAGAGAATGAATCTAATAGTTCAAGTCGTAGAGATTTTTTAAAACTAATGGGCTTTTCAACAGCCGCGGTAGCACTAGCTGCTTGCGAAACGCCAGTAAACAAAGCTATTCCATACATTGTAAAACCTGAAGAAATTACGCCAGGTGTTGCAAATTTTTATGCATCTACTTTTTACGATGGTCACGATTACGGTTCAATCGTTGTAAAAACGCGCGAAGGAAGACCTATTCGTATTAATGGTAACGAACTTTCTAAAATAAACAAAACAGGTGTAAGTGTACGTATTCAAGCTTCGGTATTAAGTCTATACGATGGCGCACGCTTGCAAAACCCACTCATAAAAGGTAACATAGCTACCTGGAAAAATGTGGATGATGCTGTTATAAAATCACTATCAACTGGTAGCACCGTTATATTAACATCTACCATCATTAGCCCTTCTACTAAAGCCGTTATAGCTGAGTTTACAGCAAAATATCCTAACACTAAAATTGTTACCTACGATGCCATTTCATATAGTGCTTTAGCAAAAGCAAACAAAAATGTATTTGGTAAATCGGTAATATCTTCTTACGATTTTAGTAAAGCCAAAACCATTGTAGGCATTGCCTGCGACTTTATGGGCAACTGGTTAAGTCCAGTTGAATTCGCTGGTCAATATGGACAAACACGTACAGTTACCCGCGAAAATCCAGTAATGAGTAAGCACTACCATTTTGAAGCTAACCTATCTCTTTCAGGAGCCAATGCCGATGAGCGTTATATGGTTAAACCTTCGGAATTTGGTAAAGTTGCCGTAGCGTTATTTAACGAAGTAGCTTCGGCCACAGGTAATGCAAAAGTATCTGCCGATTCTAAAATTGCCAATGTAGAAGGTGCAAAAGCCATTTCAAAAATTGCAAAAGAATTAATAGCAAACAAAGGACAATCTCTAGTTGTTGCAGGCTCAAATGATGAGGGAATTCAAACCATAGTAAACGGCATTAATGATATGTTAGGTAACTATGGTAAAACAATAGATACAAACAACTATTTTCTTTTAAAGCAAAGCGATGACAAGGAATTTATTGACTTAGTAGCTGATTTAAATGCTGGAAAAGTAAGTAACATTATTATTCATAATTGTAACCCGGTTTATACTGCCCCTGCTTCATTAAAATTTGAAACGGCTTATCTAAAAGCTAAAAATAAAATATCCTTATCTCAAATAATGGATGAAACGGCTCGCTTATCCGACATCGTTTGTCCTGATCATAATTTTTTAGAATCGTGGGGAGATGCAAATCCAAAACGAGGACATTATAGTTTACAACAACCAACCATTAATCCTATTTTTGCTCAACCACGTTGCGAAGGTACACGCCAAGTGCAAGATAGCTTTTTAAAATGGGCTGGTGTTAAAACCAATTACTTAACCTATTTACAAGGATACTGGAATAATCACTTATTTCCACAACAAGGAAAATATGGAGATTTTGCTACATTTTGGGCAAATACCTTGCACGATGGTGTGTTGAAAGTAGCTGTGGTGAAAGACATTCCTTTTGCACCAGTTAAAATAGATTCTACTGGTAAGGTTGAAACAATGGGCGTTGCAGCCATGATTAACGAAGCATTTTCTGATTCCGTTATCGCAATACCTGCAATCACTCCATCAAAAAACACAACTCCAGCAGTAACCGAAGCAATGGTTGTTGCAGATTACAATAAAGCAGCATCTATGGCTACTTCTGCTAAAGGTGGTGCGCAATTTGAATTAGTAGTTTACGAAAAAATAAGTGTAGGAAATGGTAACCAATCTAACAACCCATGGTTGCAAGAATTGCCTGATCCTATTTCAAAAGTTACGTGGGATAACTACATTACTATGGCACCAGCCGACGTTAAAGGATTGGGCTTAGGTGAAATGTTACGTCAGGATATTTTTGGTTCGATAATTGATTTAACCGTAAACGGAACGACTATTAAAGTCCCTGTTTTCCCACAACCAGGCCAAGCTCCAGGCACTATTGGTTTAGCTATGGGTTATGGTCGTGCGGATCAAACACTAAAAGTAGCATTTGGTGTAGGGGTAAATGCGTTTGCATTTGTTTCTAACATCAGCGACTCGTTTCAATACATTAATTACAATGTTACTGTAGCGAAAACAACTGAGGAGCACAAATTTGCTTCCACACAAATTCAACACACCATTATGGGACGTGAAGAATTTATTTTACGCGAAGTATCATTAAACGAATATAAAAACAAACCAAAAGAGGTTTGGAATCCAGAGGCATTTTTACCAACTCACTCAGGTAAAAAACCTATTAATGAAATAGACTTATGGGACGCTCATCCACGAATGAATCACAAATGGGGGCTTACCATTGATTTAACCACTTGTATTGGATGTGCGGCTTGCGTTATTGCTTGCCAAGTTGAAAACAATGTGGCTGTTGTAGGTAAGGAAGAGGTTGGAAAAACCAGAGACATGGCATGGTTGCGTATTGACCGCTATTACACCTCTGATGTTACAAAGGAAAGTGCACAAGCAAGTGGCTTAATTGCTACCCGCGATATGTATTTGGATATGGAAACACCTTCGCACAATCCAAAGGTGGCATTTCAACCAATGCTATGCCAACACTGCAACCACGCACCTTGCGAAACGGTTTGCCCAGTATTAGCAACTAGCCACAGTACCGAAGGATTAAATATGATGACTTATAACCGTTGTATTGGTACACGTTACTGTGCTAACAACTGTCCATTTAAAGTACGTCGTTTTAATTGGTTTAATTACAATGCTAACGAAATGTTTGCGGATATTAACCCAGCACAACAAGATTTAGGCCGCATGGTTCTAAATCCTGATGTAACTGTCCGTAGCCGTGGTGTAATGGAAAAATGTAGCATGTGTGTTCAAACCATACAAGCTGGAAAACTATCTGCTAAAAAAGCTGGTCGTGCTTTAATAGATGGCGAAATTAGAACGGCTTGCCAAAGTGCTTGTCCTACGCATAGTATTACGTTTGGTGATTTGAACGATAGCGAAGCTACCATTGTAGCTACTCGCAAGCAAGATAGAAACTTTGTTTTATTAGAAGAAGTAGGTGTTAAACCAACAGTATCATACTTGGTAAAAGTGAGAAATCAAGAAGAAGAAATGCACACGCACCATTCAACAGTAGAACACGGTGATGAAAAAATGCACACAGAAAAACACTCATAAACGCAATTAAGAATAAAAAATTAAAAAGATACTATGCACGCAGAATCAGAAATTAGGATACCATTAATACTTGGCGATAAAAGTTACCGCCAAATTACAGATGATATTATTGCTCCGATTGAAGGAAAAGCAGCAAAAGGCTGGTACACACTAATTACTGTTTGTGCCCTATGTTTTTTGTGGGGCATTGGTTGTTTAGCTTATACCATTGGTGTGGGTATTGGCTCGTGGGGTAGCAACAATGGTGTAGATTGGGCTTGGGACATTACAAACTTCGTATGGTGGATTGGTATTGGTCATGCTGGTACATTAATTTCTGCTGTGTTATTACTATTCCGTCAAAAATGGCGTATGGCCATTAACCGCTCTGCCGAAGCGATGACTATTTTTGCTGTACTCTGCGCAGCTATCTTCGTTACACTTCATACAGGCCGCCCTTGGTTAGATTATATGTTGTTTCCATTGCCGAATCAATTTGGTTCTTTGTGGCCCAATTTTAACTCACCTCTTTTGTGGGACGTTTTTGCGGTATCTACCTATGCTACCGTATCCATTGTGTTTTGGTATATTGGATTAATTCCAGATTTTGGTATGATTCGTGACCGTGTAATCAAACCTTGGCAAAAAAAATTATACGGCACTCTTTCTTTTGGTTGGGGTGGAAGCGCTCGTCACTGGAGCCGTTTTGAAGAAGTGTCTCTTGTACTAGCTGGTTTATCAACACCTCTCGTATTCTCGGTTCACTCCATTGTATCCTTTGACTTTGCTACTTCTATTGTTCCAGGTTGGCATACCACTATCTTTCCTCCTTACTTTGTGGCTGGGGCTGTGTTTTCGGGTTTTGCCATGGTGTTAACGTTGATGTTGGTTGTTCGTAAAATATACAAACTAGAGGCATATGTAACAATTAAGCATGTGGAGTACATGAATATTGTTATCATTGTTACAGGGTCTATTGTAGGTGTAGCGTACTTAACAGAATTATTTGTATCGTGGTATTCAGGTGTGGAGTGGGAACAATATGCTTTCTTAAATAGAGCTACTGGACCTTTAGCCTGGTCTTATTGGATTATGATGGGTTGCAACGTGGTTTCACCTCAACTATTTTGGTTTAAAAAAATTCGTACTTCTATTGTAGCCACATTTATTTTATCGATTGTGGTTAACATAGGAATGTGGTTCGAGCGTTTTGTAATTATCGTAACAACGCTTTGTCGAACTTTCCTTCCATCTTCTTGGAACACGTATGCACCATCCTTTATTGATGTTGGAATTTTTGTTGGAACCATCGGTATGTTTGGTACCTTCTTCTTATTATTCTCTCGGTATTTTCCAGTAATTGCCCAAGCAGAATTAAAAACAATATTAAAATCATCTGGGCAATCTCAAAAAGAAGCAAGTAAAAATCATCACTAACAAATTGAACTAAAAAATGGCAACTAACAAACACATTATTCACGGAGTTTTTGGCGATGAAGTGCCACTTATGGAAGCTTGCAAAAAACTTAGGGCTTCAGGCATTCGCATTAAAGATGTGTACTCGCCAATGCCTATACATGGCATTGATGGCGTAATTGGAGTACCTCGCACCCGTATTGCCATTTGTGCATTTATTTACGGTTTAACAGGTTGCGGCCTTGCTACATTAATGATGTGGTATATGATGATTTCTGACTGGCCAAATGATATTGGTGGTAAGCCAAATTGGGAGTACTATTTTAATGTACCCGCATTTATTCCTATTACGTTTGAAGCAACCGTTTTTTGTGCTGCTCACGGTATGGCGCTTACTTATTTCTTACGTTGCTGGTTAATTCCTGGTGCAAAAGCAAAAAACCCAGACCCTCGTACAACTGACGATAAGTTTTTAATTTATTTGGAGTTAAACGATGAGCAAAAAGTAAAAGCAGAAGTTATCTTAAAGGACAATCATGCTGAAGAGATTAATCACAAAGGCTCTTATGTGGTAGAACCAAAATATACATTAGAAGAAACACACTAGTAAACTTACAATGAGACAACAGTATAAAAAATTGACATTTGCTTTTTCTTGCTTGCTTGCAAGCTTATTTTTGGTTGGTTTTATGGCTTGTGGTAAAAAAGACCCAAATAGCCCGGGTGTTGAATTCATGCCAGATATGTACCGTTCACCTTCTGTGGAGGTTTACGGAACAAACGTATTAAATGGAGATACTATGACGAGTACTAATTTTCTTCCGGTAAAAGGTAGCGTTTCGCGTGGAAACATTCCCTACGCTTACGAAAACACAGCCGATGGTTATGAAAAGGCGGGTATGTATTTACACAATCCTTTATCGGCGAACGACAGAGATAAATTTGAAAAAGAAGGGGAAGTGTTGTATGGTAAATTTTGCGTTCATTGCCATGGTGCCGAAGGTGGTGGAGATGGAAAAGTATCTGCTAAATTGCCAGGTGCGCCTCCTGCCTATAATGGTACTTTAAAAAACCTACCAGAAGGAAAAATATTTCATTCCATTACTTACGGTAAAGGATTAATGGGAGCGCACAACACTCAATTAAATCAGGAAGAGCGTTGGAAACTGGTTTATTTTGTACAAAAATTACAGGGACCTAAAGACGCAGCAACAGATAGTACTGCTGGTAAGGCAGTTGTTACGAGTACAACTATTATAGCTAAAAAATAAAATTAATACTATTTAGAGAGACTATGAATACCGAAAAATTAAATTTTACAGTTCCATCAAAAGCACGAATGTTTTCGTTTGTATTGATGGCAGTGGGTTTATTATCTATTATTTTAATGTTTTTAACTGATCATGTAGAAGGAGATGAAAATTACCACCATACTCGTGCATGGAGTAATGTGTTTGCTGGTTCTTTCTTTTTTATGGCACTGTCTTTGGCGGCGGCTTTCTTTTTGGGCTTACAATATGCCGCTGAGGCGGGTTGGTCCACAACAATTAAACGTGTTATCGAAGCAGTAACCATGTATCTGCCTTGGGGATTAAGTTTTATGATGTTGCTATTTATTTTAGGACAATTTCATGTACACCACATTTATCATTGGATGGCTGATGGGATTGCAACATCTGGCCACGAAAATTACGACGAGGCCATTGCAAACAAAATTGGTTATTTTGGTACGTTTTGGTGGGTGCGAACCATTCTTTATATGTTTGGCTGGTTATGGTTTACCTTAAAACTTCGGAAAAACTCGCTAGAAGCGGATAAATTAGACATTGATATTAATAACAGTTTCCATTGGAAAAACATTAAGTTAAGTGCCTGGTTTATGGTATTATTTGCGGTTACCTCATCTACCGCTTCGTGGGATTGGTTAATGAGTATTGATACCCACTGGTTTTCTACCCTATATGGTTGGTATGTTTTTTCTGGTATGTGGATAAGTGCCATCATTGCAATAACCATATTAGTTGTTTGGTTAAAAAAAGTAGGTTACATGGAATTTGTCTCCGAAAGCACCATGCACGATATGGGGAAATGGATGTTTGCCATTTCGTTCTTATGGACATACTTATACTTTTCGCAGTTTATGTTAATATGGTATGCAGATATCCCAGAGGAGGTTACCTATTTCCAAACCCGTTGGGAAAGTTACAAAGCCCTTATGTGGACTGTGTTGTTTGTTAACTTTGCTTTTCCAATGGTAATGTTAATGAGTCGCGATACAAAACGTAATTTCTTTTTCTTAATGTTTGTTGGTACAATTATTTTTATAGGCCATTATTTGGATGTAATAATGATGGTAATGCCTGGCACAGTGGGCCACTACTGGACTGGATTAAGTTGGATGGAATTTGGCAACTTTTTCTTCTTTTTAGGGTTATTTATTTATGTCGTGTTAAACGCATTGGCAAAAGCACCACTATTAGTAAAAAATCATCCGTTCTTACAAGAAAGTTTGCACCACTCAACCTAATTCAAATAAACAATAACTCAGAAATAATTAAAAACTTTAAATAAAGCAATAAAATGAATTTGTTAGTTCTATTAGCCATCCTACTATTAATCGTTGCCGGACATCAATTATTAAGGATTATTGAGTTAAGCCGCGGTTTAAAAAAAACCAAAGAGTGGCAAATTACCGATACGGATAATAACATGATGGGCAAAGCCATGATTTGGTTCATGGTGTTGTTTTTTGCATTTTTCTTTTGGCAAATTGCTCGTTGGATAGACCGTTCATTACCACCTGCAGCTTCTGAACATGGTGAAAAAATTGACACCCTGTGGGATGCTAACATGTATTTAATAACAGTTGTTTTTTTAATAACCAACGCCGTTTTATTTTGGTTTACTTACAAGTACCGTGGTAACTCAAAAAATAAAGCTGTTTACTATACTCACAATAATAAATTAGAAATGCTATGGACTGTTATCCCTGCAGTTGCATTAGCCTTTATTATAATTTTTGGTTTAAAATATTGGAACGAAATTACAGCCGATGCTAAAGAACCAAATAGAGTACAGATTGAATTATATGCAAAGCAATTTGATTGGACGGCTCGTTACGCTGGCAAAGATAACAAATTAGGATCGACTGATTTCCGCCAAATTAGTGGTTCCAACTCGGTGGGTATGGATACAAGCGATGTGCTAGGATATGATGACGTATCGGTAAAAAATGAATTTCACATTCCTGTTGGCCGCGAAATTGAATTATCTATGCGAAGTCGCGATGTAATTCATAGTGCATACTTACCACATTTTAGGGCTCAAATGAATTGTGTGCCTGGTATGGTAACTTATTTTAAATTTAAGCCAACCAAAACTACTGCACAAATGCGTAAAGATCCTTACACAGTTAAGATGATGGCTGGAATTAACGCTCAACGTGCTAAATTCAACAAAGAGCCAGTAGAATTTGATTACCTTTTATTGTGTAATAAAATATGTGGAGCTTCTCATTACAATATGCAAATGACAGTTATTGTGGATACCGAGGCGGATTACAAAGCGTGGTTAGCAAAACAAAAAGCATTTAAAGTTGTTGCATTAAAAAACTAAGTTTACAAATTTCTAAAAATAACAAAATGGCTACCGTAACAAATACAACATTAGAAAAAGAACATTTGGTTCATCATGACCATGTTCATGACGACCACGAAGAAAGTTTTGTGAGTAAATACATATTTAGTATGGATCACAAAATGATTTCTCGCCAGTTTTTAATTACCGCTGTAATTATGGCGGTAGTGGCTATGGCAATGTCTATCATTTTTCGTATGCAATTGGCTTGGCCTGGTGAAAAGTTTGCCTTCATCAATGCTATGCTGGGTGATAAATGGGGTAAAGATGGCATCTTAGATCCAAACATGTACTTAGCGTTAGTAACCATACATGGTACCATCATGGTATTTTTTGTACTAACAGGTGGTTTAAGTGGTACGTTTAGTAACTTGTTAATTCCTTATCAAATTGGTGCGCGCGACATGGCCTCAGGGTTTTTGAATATGTTGTCCTACTGGTTTTTCTTTGTATCCAGCGTTATTATGATTTCATCTTGTTTTATTGATGATGGTCCTGCATCTGCTGGGTGGACAATTTATCCTCCATTATCAGCATTACCTGAGGCAATACCTGGTTCTAAATTAGGAATGACCATGTGGTTGGCATCTATGGCTATTTTCGTAGTGTCTTCTCTATTAGGCAGCTTAAACTACATCATTACCATTATTAATTTAAGAACCAAGGGTATGAAAATGACCCGCTTACCATTATCTATCTGGGCTTTCTTTATCACTGCTATTTTAGGGGTATTATCGTTTCCCGTTTTATTCTCGGCGGTGTTACTATTAATTTTTGATAGAAGTTTTCACACATCTTTCTACTTATCTGATATTTATATTGGCGGTCGTCCATTAGACAATGTGGGAGGAAGCCCTGTATTGTTTGAGCACTTATTTTGGTTTTTTGGTCACCCAGAAGTATACATCGTATTATTGCCAGCCTTAGGAATCACGTCAGAGGTTATTTCTACCAACTCACGCAAGCCTATTTTTGGTTACCGTGCCATGATTGGTTCTATGTTAGCTATTGGTTTTTTATCATTTATAGTATGGGGACATCATATGTTTATGACGGGGATGAATCCGTTTTTAGGTTCGGTGTTTGTTTTCACTACACTATTAATAGCCATTCCATCGGCAGTAAAAGCGTTTAATTACATTACCACTATGTGGAAAGGTAACTTACAATTAACACCTGCTATGTTGTTCTCAATTGGTTTAGTATCGTCATTTATCACAGGTGGTGTAACGGGTATTATATTGGCAGACTCAACATTAGATATCAACGTGCATGACACCTACTTTGTGGTTGCTCACTTTCACATTGTAATGGGTTTAAGTGCCATATTTGGTATGTTTGCAGGGGTGTATCACTGGTTTCCGAAACTATTCCTTCGCATGATGAATAAAAAACTAGGCTATCTTCACTTTTGGATTACCATTACCATGGCTTATGGTGTATTTTTTCCAATGCACTTTTTAGGTTTAGCAGGGGTACCACGCCGTTACTATACTAACAGCAACTTTCCAATGTTTGATAACTTAGTGGATATTAACGAAATTGTAACCATTTGTGCTATTATTGGTGCTTTAGGACAAGGTATATTTTTATTTAATTTCTTTTATAGCATGTTCCGTGGCGAAAAAGCACCACAAAATCCATGGAAATCAAACACTTTGGAGTGGACTACGCCAATGGCACATCTACACGGCAACTGGCCTGGTGCTTTGCCAACCGTTCATCGTTGGCCTTACGACTATAGCAAGCCCGATAAAGAAAATGATTTTGTGCCGCAAACTGTGCCTTTGTCTCAGGATGAGCACGATGGTGGTGCGCATTAGTGTGTTAGAAAATTAATTTTAAAAATAATTTTATGCTTACATAGCTTGTAAGCAAAATCAAAAATAGTTTCAAAAATTAATTACCATGAGCATGAGAAAAATAATATTTTTATTTGTTAGCATACTATTATTAAGTAGTACAGGGTTCGCGCAAGAAAAAGTAAACTTAGTTGTATTTTCAGAAGACGGCGATGCTTTTTTTGCGTATGTTAATGGTGTGAGGCAAAACGATAAGCCCGAAACAAACATTAAAGTAACAGATTTATCTCCAAATCTTAGTTTACGAATAGAATTTGAAAACAAAGCTTTACCGCAATTAAAGCAAGCCTACCCTTTAGAACCTGGATTTGAACATACCTTT
>JAAFHG010000162.1:1863-7671 GCA_013297585.1 Chitinophagales bacterium | reverse complement strand
ATTTAGCTGCTATTCACAAGCTTTTTTTATCTTCATGTTAAAATTATGATTTGGTCAGGCATCAAGCGTAATTAATAAGGCATCTAGTCTTATTCGTGTACATCTTAAAACCACTATACCCCTTGACTGAGCACGAACTTATTAAAGGTTGTGTAAATGACAATGCAACTTGTCAGCGTTTATTGTTTGATCAATACGCAAGCAAGTTCATGTCTATATGTATGCGCTACGCAAATGATACAATGGAAGCCGAAGATATGTTGCAAGAAGGCTTTGTGCGCATTTTTAAGCACGTGCATCAATTTAAGTTCGAAGGCTCATTTGAAGGTTGGATGCGGCGCATTGTGGTTAACGTGGCCTTAAAACATTTGCAAAAAAAACGTATTCATTTTGCAGAAATAAAAGACGATAGCCATAACGACCAGCAGCTTCCTTCATACGCATATAGCAGTTTAGGCCAAGTAGAATTAATGAAATTAATTAACCAACTACCAGACGGCTATAGAATTGTATTTAACCTAAACGTAATAGAAGGTTATAGCCACGATGAAATTGCCAATATGCTAGGTATACAAGCAAGTACCAGCCGTAGCCAACTGGTAAAAGCTAGAAAAATGCTACAAAGCCAAATTTTACAACTTGAAAAAATTGCAGTGTAATGCCCAATGAAATAAATTTTGATGACTTTGTGAAGGACATGCTTCACAACCACAAAAGCCCCGTGCCTAATGGCCTGTGGGATAAAATTGTGGCCGAAAAAGAAACCAAAAAACCGCTAGTATTTTGGTGGACAGATAAGCGGTGGTATATGGCAGCAGCGGCCTGCCTACTTCTAATATGCGGTACTTGCTTCGTTATCATCAATAAGCAGAAAGCAGATGAGGTGACCACAAAAAGTGAAATACCAACTAAGGAAACAAAAAAAACCACTCAACCATCAAAAACAGAAATTATAGATAACAATACTACATTAAATCAAAATAACAGCAATAACGATAACAGCTCTAATACTGTAGCAAAAAATATTGAAAATAAAAGCGATAAGGACAACAAAACGAGCGATATTACCACTGACAATAAAGAAGGTAGCGCAGATAATAGTGAATATAACAACAGGCGTAATAAAAAACGAGTAGTTACCGCTACAAACGATAGCCGATTTACTAATGACAAAGGCCAAAATCAGCAATTGCCATTTACACAAACCGATGATATAGCACTTGATAATTCAGACAATCTTGTATCAAAATTTACGCAAGCAAATACGGTATCGCTATCTAAACTATTTAACTACAACACCAAAGATATTACGTCATTAAAGTTGAAGAATAAAACCAAAATTTTTGGTTTAGACTGCCCTAACTACAAACCAGCAACTTGGTATTTAGAAGCATATGGCTCCGCAGATTATACCATGAAAAGTGTATTTGCATATGGTGTAAGCGATACTTATTTACAACGTATAGATAGTACTACCAAAATGAATGGTGGCTTTACTTTCGGCCTTAGAATAAGCAAAACCATTAATGATAATTTTTTAATTAAATCTGGCCTACAATACACACAACGTAACGAGCAGTTTACCAGCAAATCTGATAGCATTATTACCACTACGAGTGTGGTTACAGTACGTACTATTGTACGTGGTGGCGGCCTTAGCGACACGACTGTGAGGGATACAGCAACCGTGCAGCAGATTGGCTACAAAAAACGTGTTACTAATAATTATTACAAAAGTTTAGAAATACCATTACTATTAAGCTATGAAAATGGTAATGATAATTGGCATTATGCTATTAATGGAGGCATTATAGCCAACCTTACATCATGGTATCAAGGTGAAACTTTAGACACTTCTTTTCAATTAGTACCGCTAAGTGCTAAAAACACCAATGGCTTTTACAAAAGTAATTTAAACTTGAGTTTGTATGCAGGCGTAAGCATTATTAGAAACATCAGTGAGCGGCTAGACATATTTGCAGAACCTTATTTTAGATATGGCATTTCTAACACCAATACTTCTACAGCAGGCTACAGCCAACGCTTTAATGCTGCGGGCTTAACGTTAGGAATAAGGTATAAACTAAACAATAAAGGCAGCGGCATAGGAAATTAAAGCATCTTAAACTGAGCGATAGCAACTACACATTGATACACTTTGGCAATTAACGATGATTTGTAAAACAACATAAATACATGAAGCAATTTTTTAAATATATTATCGTCTCACTTGCTATGTTAAGCGCTTTTAGCGCTTGTAACAAAGCTATTTCAGACGAATTTGTTTCTTATCCCAACAATCAACTAAATGATACAGTTTGGGCTAATACTGGTTATAATGCTACGGCACTTAATAAAATTATTTTTCCAGAAATAACTAGAAGTACAGGTATTGTAGACAGTTTTAATTGCTTAATAGAAAGTAAGCTATTATTTGGCGATAGTATACAAATTATCTTTCCTGCAAATGGCTGTATCAATGCTAATGGCAGCCCTATTACAACCAATAGCAGTAAGATAAAAGCAGAAATTACAGTTTTAAAAAAGAAGGGTGATTTTATAAAATATGCAAACCCTACTACTAATATTTTTTCGCTATTGCAAGCAAGTAGTTACTGCGATATTAAGCTTACAAAAGATGGTCAAGAGGTGAATTTAGCACCTAACAGCCAAGTAAAAATTAAACTAAAAGACAGTACTGCAAGTAGCGATATGCGTTTTTTTACAGGCAACGCTATTAAATATTTTAAAGATAGCTTATTTGCATGGTCACCTTCAAATGATGGCAAAGTAGATATTTGGAAAGACAACAGTAGTGCGGGCAAAATCCTAGGCTATGAATTTACTACTAGCAGAATTAGGTGGTTTGGGGCTGCACATTATGCAGATAGTAATGTTGCAAAAAGTAAATTAAATGTAATTTTACCGCCCAATTTCACCAATAAGAATACTATAGTTTTTGCAGTATTAAAAAATAGTAAAACGGTTATCAGTTTACTTGGCGATGCTAGTAGCAAAACATTTTTTACGTATAATATTCCTGTAAATACTGAGTTTACGTTGGTATCTGTATCAAAAATTAATGGTGATTATTACTTTGAAAATAGAGTAATAAAAAGTGTAAGTGCCAATCCTGTTAGTCTTGCCCCTTACAAAAAAACATTACCTTCTATTTTAGAAATAATTGACAAATTGTAATACGAAATAAATAAAAAATCAAACGGCAGCATTATACCAATAAGGTTGCCGTTTTGTTTTATAGAAAGATGATACTAGTAATTAGAGAAAGTTCTGCTTCTATTGATTTTCAAGTCTCGCAAAATGCCCGATTTGGGGCTAATGGTAATATTAAATGATCGGTATAAACCAATTGGGCTTACATTAATGGCTAGCTGCCAGCAGTGCATTTCTCTAGTTACAAACATGCTAAACTGTTGTAAACCACCTGAGTTAAAATCGTAATAGCCATTACCACCAACCTTCCATTTTTCAGTCAAGCTAAAATCGCCAGAAAAGTTAACACTACTAAACACCTGGGTTACGTATTCGTAGTTAGCAGCAAATTGCTTGGTATAGTTAAGCGAGTAGCTTAAATTCAAGCTCCACGGTATATTAAAATCTGTAAACTCAGCAGGGTTACTACGTGCGTATTGCAACTGCCGCTGCTGTTCATCAGGTGTTAAAAATGGATCTACAGGCATTCGCTCACTATCTTTTTTACCATCTTTGGGCTTGCTTTTAAATTGTGTAGATAGCGCAATATTACCTGAAGTTAACCTACCTAGACTAGGCTTAGTAGCATTCCAAGTGTATAAGTTTTTTCTAAAACCAGTTGCATCTACCTGATATGGATCTAATGTAAAGCCACCAGTAATATTTACTACATCAAACAAAGTAGTACGTGCGTAAAACTGAAATGGTGCTAGGTTAAAACTATCTGCCAATAAGTTATACGAAGAACTAAAACCAAAGCCATCAATCAATTTCACCTTTTTAGTAGCATTGGGTTTTGTAGAATCTGACCTATCTCTCACCTTCATTTCTAGCAAGTTATCTATACCAAAACTAATACTACCTGCATTGGTACCACCAAAACCACTAGCCCCAAATTGCGAAACACGAGCAACGTGACCAAAGGTATCTACCTGTACATTGTAAAAGAATTTACTTGACAAATCTGGTGTGTATGTAAAGCCAATCGTTGGTCTTATTTCGTGCCTAATGGCTACTATATTTTTAGATTTTTTAAACATGTATGTACCAAATATTCTTGTATTGGCACTTACGCCAAAGCTCATTTGTGCAGAGCGATACAAGCCTTTCACCATAGATGTATCTAAGCGCTTGTTAGTATTGTTCCAAGTTAAAATAGTTTTTTGCGCATACCAATTTTCAGAATAGGAAATACTTGGGCTGATGGTAACTGCACCTAAAGCAGGCAATGCTAAACTGATAGGAATATTGTGCGTAGCCGACCATTGCGTAGTGTCTAATAACTTTCTAAGGGTTACACCTGCTGTATCGTAATAAGATATTTGATTGCTGAATGAGCCGCTATAACCTATACCTAATTTCTCGTACCATTTACTGGTACCTATACTTTCTTTTTTCTGTAAAGGATAAAAAGTATTCACGTTAAACCCAATATTGGGCAAACTTAAATTTACCAAACGTGTTGTATTGTTTTGGTTATGGTTGGCAGAAACTGATAGATTGGCCTTACCTCTGAAATCTTTACTATAATTAACGGTAGAACTCAATTGGTTTTGAAAGTTCAAGTAAGGATTGTTTAATACCGTTTGGTTATATCTACTACTAGCAAAGTTGACGCTGGCTGAGAAATTAGTTCCTGGACGAACACGAGGATCTTGCGAGTGCTGCCAGTTGATGCTATAAGATTTGGTAGTTGTAAACTCTTCTTTTGAAAAACTAGAAGCGCCAAAGCTGTAACTCCTATTCAGTGCTTTGGTATTTTGAAACGTAACATTCAAGCCACCATTATATCGGTAACGCTTTTGGTACTTAGGGCTTACATTCAAGCTCCAGCCACCATAACTATATATATTAGCTCTTGTAACTATATCTATGTATTCGCTAATTACCTTGTAATAGCCTAAACCTTCAAGCCCCAAACCAAAATCTTCACTTACGTTAAATGCTGGTGGTAAAATACCCGAATGCCTGCCTTGAATGAGCGGATAAATACCAAAAGGAATACCAATTGGTATGGGTACACCTTCAAATTCTGGTGCTGCCGGGCCACTTACCGCCAATTTATTACTAATCATTTTTATTTTGCGTGAACGGATAGAAAAGTGTGGTGTATCTAAATTACAAGTGGTAAAGCGATTGCTGTAGCCATAATATTCATTTTCACTCACTTTTTTAGAAATATCAGAATGTACAAACATTTCGCCCTGCTGTACGTAGGTATTTTTAGTAAGCCCTTTAAAGGTTTTTAGGCTAAATAAAATAGAGTCGCTAATGGTTTTCATGTCGCCCTGCGTAAGGTTGGGCTTGCTGTAAGGATTACCTGTGGTATCGGTAGCGCCATAGGCTTTTACCAATTGACCAGTTTGGTCGTATTGAATAGTAGCAGCATCTAGCGATACATCTTTATTGGTTACATTAGCCTTACCATATAAAATAAACTCTTTAGTAGGTATAATTAATACACCAGAGTCAGACGCTTTGTACTTTATAGGCGCATCAAGTGAGTCTTTTGAAATGGTTAATGTATCAATCGTATTCATACTATCAGCCTGTGCCTTGGTGGCACTATCTATGGCTGAAAACTTTTTTGCAGTG
>JAAFHG010000162.1:0-1853 GCA_013297585.1 Chitinophagales bacterium | reverse complement strand
GTGTTGGCTGTTTTTGGTAATGTAGTGTTTATTGGTCTTCTTCTATTTTTCGGTACGGTATCTAATGTGCTGCTTGATTCTAAAAAATGAAATTTATTGGCTACACTTGCACTTACATGCATTGTTAAAATAAACAAACCAGCCAAGGCCACAATAGCCCAACCCTTTTTTTCGTTAATTTTACCTTGTTTGTTCATATTGAGATGATGGCAAAAATAGGTGCTGAAATGTAAATGACCTCTTAATTAAAATGCTTTAACTTTTTAGATATGATTGTAAGAAAATATGCTGCGTTGTTTTTGTTAAGCTTTCTAGCAATAATTTGTACGTCTTTTACTACGCATGCACCCAATTTACAAAAATCTCGTTTGAGAAAAATTGTGATAGACCCTGGTCATGGTGGTGCTGATAGTGGTGCGCCAGGTAAATATTCTTACGAAAAAACCATCGCATTGGCTATTTCTTTAAAGTTAGAAGAGCTGTTACGAGAACAAATGCCAGAAATAGAACTCGTAGTTACTCGTAAAAGCGATATTTTCCACTCACCAGTTACCAAAGCCCAAATTGCCAACCAAGCCAAAGGCGATTTGTTTGTGTGCATACACTGTAATAGTGTAGATCCTACGCGCCATAGCGAATTTATTGGCTATAAAACTGTAACCGTAGGCAAAGGCAAAAAGAAGCGTAAAGTGCAACAAAAGCAATACCGTACCTACTACACACCTAACCCAGCCAAAGGCACAGAAACCTATATTTGGGGGGCGCATAAAAACGATGACAAGCAACTAGCCATGCGAGAAAATCAGAGTTTGTATATTGATAGTACATCGGCACAGAGCGTGAAAGACTTTACAAAAGGCTCGGTAGAAGAAATGACTGCCATAAACCTAAGAACAAGATTGTACTTTGATAGAAGCAAATCATTAGCCGAAACCATTGAAGAAGAACTAGAAAAAGCAGGCCGTGTAAACCGACAAGCCTTGCAACGCCAAAAAGGTATTTGGGTATTGCAAGCCGTAGCCATGCCAGCCGTACTTGTAGAAACAGGCTACATCAGCAACCCAGAGGAAGAAGATTACCTAAACAGCAAAGAAGGCCAAGAAACCATAGCACAAGCCATAGTAAACGCTATTAAGCGCTACAAATACTCTTTAGATAATAAAACCATTGGTACTTCGGCAGGAAAATAATTCAACTTGCTATAAACATGATAAAGGCAACCTTAGCTGGTTGCCTTTATTTTTTGCGCATTCGGCAAATGGATGTTCTTTAGATTAAGAAACATTAACTGCTTACCTCTAAACATTAATAAGTGGATTTGTCAGTTATCAAGGTTTCTTTAAAAGTTTCAAACTCTTTATAAACCTCATAAAAAGTCAACTAATAAATTTAAAATATCTATACAGTAATTATTGAAAAGGTACATATTTCACCAAATCTACTTTAGTGACAGCTTCTTTACCAACAAGCGCACCATTGAAATAAGTCTTTGCGTCACCCCATGCATAAGCTGTTCCTAACAACATATATTGCCAAGCATCTGAAATTTTTGTTGCATCTAACATCGAGTTGCCCACCTTTACGCCATCATAATATATTTCAAGTCTACCAGGTGTCCATAAAAGTCCATAATCATGATAGCCAGTTGTAGAACCTGTTGCTGTCCACATTCCTATAATATTACCATGCTGAGGTAGATATGGACTCGTAAACCAATCCCAATGCAAAGCTGATGGCATTCTATTATTAACATAAGACGATTCGAACACATCCATTTCACAACCATCCTTTGCACCAGTATTATCCTTAGTTGGTCTAGAATAATTACTCCAAAAACTAGATTGTGACCCTAC
>JAAFHG010000466.1 GCA_013297585.1 Chitinophagales bacterium | reverse complement strand
TGGTTTTACTTGCATGGTTTGTGGTGTGCCTTGCATGTGCATACAAATGTAGGGCACGTTTAAAGCCGCAACAGTAGTAAGCATCGCTGCATCCATCATGCCACCGCTCACATCATTTACAATGCATGCACCTGCCTCAACCGCAGCTTTGGCAACGGCTGCATCATAGGTATCTATAGATATGTAAATACCTGGAAAAGTTTGTACTAAGGCTTCAATTACAGGTACTACACGTTTTACTTCTTCAGCTGCACCAATTGCTTCACTACCGGGTTTTGTAGTTTGCCCGCCTATATCAATAATAGTGGCGCCATCGTGTAGCATTTGTTCTGCTTTGCGCACCACATCTTTGATGGCTTGTTGTCTACTATCTTCAAAAAACGAATCTGGCGTTACATTAATAATGCCCATAACAATGGGTTTATCTATTATCAGCAGGCGGCCTTTACAATTGAGTGTAAACATTGTGGGGTTTCTATTATATTGCAATGCTTCAAAGGTAGTAGTACAAGTGCTATCTTAGTGGTTCAATTAAGCATTTATAAACTAGATTATTTAAGCAGCACAACATGAACAATACCTCGCAGCAATACGATGCAGTAATAACCAATAGCAAGGATATTTTTTTAAAAAAAGTTCAAGATTATGGCACAGCTTGGCGTGTATTGCGTACCATTTCTGTGGTAGATCAAATTTTTATTAAAGCCCTACGCATTCGCACCATTCAAGAAAAGAAAATGCAACTAGTAGCAGATGATATTGCTGGCGAATTTAAAGGCATTATTAACTATGCAGTCATTGGTTTAATTCAGCTAGAAATGAATAACCCTAAAATAGAAGAACTGCCTGTTGAGCAGGTGACGATTGGGTATAACCAACAAATTGCTTTTGCCAAAGGCACAATGCAAAACAAGAACCACGACTATGGTGAGGCATGGCGAGATATGAGTCAGGAAAGTTTTGTTGACTTAATTTTAATGAAGCTTTTGCGCATTAAACAGATATTGCTGAATGATGGTAAAACCCTTATAAGCGAAGGTATTGATGCCAACTATGTAGACATTTTAAATTATGCCATATTTGCGTTGATTTTGCAAGATACTAAGGCTTAAATGTTATATTGTTTAATGGTTAAATTGCTGAATAGTTTATTTGCCTCAATTGACTACTGACCATTCACCTTTCACAATCTCATTTTATGAAACAAACACTTTTAATCATTCGTTGGGTTGTTGGGTTACTGTTTATTTTTTCTGGTTTGGTTAAGGTAAATGACCCACTTGGCCTAAGCTTTAAAATGAATGAGTTTTTTGAAGTTTGGGGATTATTTGCACTTACTAAATTCTCATTATCGCTTGCCATATTTATGAATGTTTTGGAAGTAGTATGCGGTATTGCATTGCTAATTGGTTTTGGTATGCAATATTTTACTAAAATACTTTTGGCACTAATTTCATTTTTTACTTTTCTTACAGGCTACGCACTGTTAAGTGGTAAAATAAAAACTTGTGGTTGTTTGGGTGATTGTCTGCCATTAACACCTTTACAAAGCTTTTTAAAAGATATTGTGCTGCTAGTTTTAATTATGGTGCTGTTTGTATATCGCAAGCAAATACTGCCAGTTTTTAAAAATAATGGCATTTCTTCAGTTATTATCATTGCGTCATGTTTATTGTTCACGCTTTTACAAAGTCAAGTATTAAACCATTTACCTTTTTACGATTGCTTGCCTTACAAAGTGGGCAACAATATTGTAGAACAAATGCAAAAGCCTAAAAATTATGTGCCTGACAGCACAACCATCATTTACCAATATACCAAAAATGGGAAGCCTGTTGCGTTTGACCAAAACAACTTTCCAGCAGATTTTGATAGCACTTATATCTATGTAAATCGTATTGATAAAGTGGTTAAAAAAGGAAGTAACGAACCTAAAATAATCAGCTTTAACCTTACCAACCTAAACGGTGTTGATACGACTACTGCCATTTTTGCTTTGCCAAAATATGTGTTAGTATTTAGCAATCGCAACCCTGCTGATTATGCTAAATTTTATAAAGATTTACAAACTGCTAAGGCTTTTTGTGATAAAAATAAAGTGCCAATATTTTATGTTACCTCACAATCTGATGAAGAAGTAAAAGCCATTACTAAAGAAGGGATTACCATTTTAAAATGTGATGCCACATTAATTAAAACAGCAGCAAGAGTAAATGCTACTTACTTTTTAATGAAGAACGCGACTATCATTGATAAATACAGTTATGTTGACTTTGACAAAGTGCTTGAAGGTTTAAACACCTATCGTTTTGGTTTTACCAACTAAGCAAATCTTAAATCACAAATCTCAAATCAGAAATCAGAATAGTGCTTCAATTCATCACAAAGAAAATCTTATACGGCTTGCTAGTTTTAGCAGGTGTGGTGATAATTGTGTTCTTTTTGTTTCAAGGTTTTGGCGACCCTGCAAGATTGGTATTAGGGCAAAGTGGCGATGCAAAAACCATCAACAATATTCGCAAGCAACTAGGCTTAGATAAACCCAAATGGCAACAGTTTTTGTTGTATGCCAATGATGTGTCACCCATAGCCATTCATTCTGCTGAAGACATTGAAACCAAACAACTTAAAGGCTTTTTTATAGGCAGCAGCACCACTAAAATTGGTATTAAACTACCTTATTTACGCCGCTCTTATCAAACCAAAAAAGAAGTAACCGATGTCTTGTTTGAAGCCTTGCCTGGCACTATTATCTTGGCACTCACAGCAATGTTTATTGCAACGGTTATCGGTATTTTATTAGGCGTTTTAGCGGCAGTAAAGCAAAACACCATTTACGATACAGGCAGTATTTTCTCAAGTGTGTTGGGCATTTCTGCACCCTCTTTTTTCATGGGTATTATTTTGGCTTATCTGTTTGGTTTTGTGCTTAGCCATTACACAGGCCTTAGCATGACGGGCAGTTTGTACGATATTGATCCCTTTACAGGCAAGCATTTACAACTCAAAAATCTCATTTTACCAGCCATTACATTGGGTATTCGTCCTTTGGCCATTATTGTGCAACTTACGCGTAGCGCTATGTTAGACGTGCTTGAGCAAGACTATATTCGTACCGCTTATGCCAAAGGCGTAAGTAAGCGCACCGTTATTTTTAAACATGCTTTGC
>JAAFHG010000489.1 GCA_013297585.1 Chitinophagales bacterium | reverse complement strand
TGGTAAATCTAATGGTACAGAAGCTATTAAAAATGCGGCTGATTTCAGTATGTATTTACTAAATACTGCACACGTTTCTAGCGTTATGGGTGATGCTTTTGGCGAGCCAAATTGTGTACGTTTTAGCTTCGCAAATAGCATGACAAACATTGAGAAAGCTTGGGCAAGAATTGCAGAAGCTTTAGCTAAATTAAAATAATGAACAATTATTTATATGTAAAAAGGGCTGTTCACGCAGCCCTTTTTTTATTACCCCTAATTTTTGTGCTAATTTGATATAGCAATAATCTATTATATTATACTCATAAATCACAATCATTTTATTTCTTTTCATCAAAAATGTATTACTTGTTGTAAATTAACTTGCATATTTATGAGTGTTTAAATAATTCAATAAATTGCACTTTATGAAACAATGCTTCACTATATTGGCTGTAATAATAGGTTTACTTGTAACATCTAGTTTTTTACAAGCACAAAAAACTGAATCAGTATTATACCAGCAAACAAGTGAGGTAAATAATTTAATGGTACAGTACGCTGCAGATAATAGAAGCATTATACGCTTTTACACCATTAGAAATTCGCCCGAAAGACGTGCTCGTTTACAAAAGCTACACACAGCGTATTTAAACGAATTAACCAAACTGAACTTTGATAAGTTACCCGTAGGTAGCCGTGTAGATTATATTCTCTTCAAAAGAAATCTTCAAAACGAACTTAGATTACTAGACATTGAAGCACAGGAATACCTACAAATTACCCAATGGATACCTTTTGCAGATACCATTTATGCTATAGAAAAGCCACGTAGACGTGGCGCCACAGTTGATGCAAAACAATTAGCACAACAATTATCTATTATTCAACAACAGACTACTACCCTTTTAAAAAAATTATCTAAAGATACAGAACTTACTATTGATTTAAGCAACCGGGCAAGTACTACCGTAAGGGCTTTGCAAGGCGCACTAAAAAGCGTGTTTGACTTTTACAATGGCTATAATCCTCAATTTACTTGGTGGATACCAATACCATACAGAACCACCGATAGCCTATTAAACATTTACGCAAATGCATTGGCAATAAAAGGCAAAGCCAATAGTGCACAGAAAGATGATGGCAGCGGTATTGTAGGCAGCCCAATAGGTAAGAAAGAAATATTGCAACAACTACAATACGAAATGATACCTTACTCGCCTGAGGAATTAATTGAGATTGCTAATAAAGAATTTGCTTGGTGTGAGAAAGAACTATTAAAAGCTAGCCAAGCAATGGGCTACGGTAACGATTGGCGTGCTGCTCAGGAAAAAGTGAAAAACACCTATGTGCCAGCAGGCGAACAGCCACAAGCGGTAATGAAGTTATACAATGAATCGGTTGATTTTTTAAAGAAAAACAAACTGGTAACCATACCACCACTAGCAGAAGAAGACTGGCCAATGAATATGCTGTCGCCAGAACGTCAGCAGTTTGCACCTTTTTTCTTAGGTGGCGAAAGTTTGCTAGTGGCTTACCCTACTAATACCATGAAAGAGGCCGATAGATTAATGGCCATGCGTGGCAATAATCCACATTTTTCTAGGGCAACCGTACACCACGAGCTAGTAGCAGGTCACCACTTGCAGTATTACATGAACAATCGCTACAAAGCTTACCGCAATTTCGATACACCTTTTTGGACCGAAGGTAATGCTGTGTATTGGGAATTTTTATTGTGGGATTTAAACTTTCCACAATCACCAGAAGACAAGATAGGGATGCTGTTTTGGCGCATGCACCGCTGCGCTAGAATTATATTCTCGCTCAATTATCATTTAGGTAAATGGCAACCGCAACAATGCATTGACTTTTTGGTAGACCGTGTAGGCCATGAACGTGCCAATGCAGAAGGCGAAGTAAGACGTTCGTTTACAGGTGGTTACCCACCACTTTACCAAATAGGTTATATGATTGGCGCCTTTCAATTTTGGGCTTTGAAAAAAGAGCTAGTAGATACAGGTAAAATGACCTACCAACAATACCACAATGCCATATTACACGAGAACGCCATGCCTGTAGAAATGCTTAGAGCGATATTAACGAACCAAATATTATCTAAAGAGTTTATTACTAGCTGGCACTTTTATGGGAAGTAATAATTTTGTATAAGATACTTTCTATAATTTTACTAGTTAATACTTTTTTGTTTTTGGGCTACAAAATGCGCCTTGTTTCGCTCAAAAATCATCTATGTATTATTCCAACAAATAATCATAAATAAGCTCCAAATTTTCACAAGCTTTTTTGTCAAAAAATAAAAGCCGCCGTTTGAATATTTAAACTTTTAGATTATTACTATTTATGTGCTAGTAAAACATTTCTAAAACAAATCTACGTTTTTAAAACATAGTTACGCATAGTTGCACACAGTTAAGCACGTTGCTCACAAGGCTACAACTCAACAATAACGCTATTTTACGCCAAAAGCCGCTATTATAGCGGCTTTTGTGTTTTGTAGTTTGAGGTTCCGAGCGGATTCGAACCGCTGTACGAGCTTTTGCAGAGCTCTGCCTAGCCACTCGGCCACAGAACCTTTTTTCTTTTGAGGTTGCGAAAATAATGTTTCAGATTGAAAAAAGACACTCTAAATTTGAAATCTAAAAAAAAAGTATGAATAGAATAGAAGAAAGCGAGTTAATCATCAATAATCGCGGTGCCATATATCATTTAGATATGTTACCAGAAGATGTTGCTGATACCGTAATTTTTGTAGGAGATCCGGGCAGAGTAAAAGAAGTAAGCAAGCATTTTGATACTGTTGAAGTTAAAAACGAACACCGTGAGTTTATCTCGCATACAGGTCGATTAGGCAATAAGCGCTTAACCGTTATTTCTACTGGCATTGGCCCAGATAATATTGACATTGTATTAAACGAATTAGATGCTTTGGTAAATATTGATTTTAAAACAAGAACCATTAACCCTATTTTAAAGCAATTGAATATC
>JAAFHG010000015.1 GCA_013297585.1 Chitinophagales bacterium | reverse complement strand
TCCCTAAAATTATTGGTAAGTACTAAACCTGTTTCTTTCTCTAAATCTTGTTGCAAAGCTTTTGTATCATACGTCATAGCAAATCATTTTATCAGTTCAATCAGCGGTTAAAACTTCTCCATCACACCGAGGCCAAATAATGCAAAGTCATATTTAACAGGGTCTTCAGCATCAAGCGTACGCAAGTAACTTGTTAGTTCCAATGCTGCTTGCCAATCAATCAATTGTCTATCTAGTAGTTGAAAACGCTTTGCTACTCTTGCTACGTGTAAGTCTATTGGGCAAATAAGTTGCGAAGGTTTAATGCTTTTCCATACACCAAAATCTACACCCGCATTGTCACTGCGAACCATCCACCGTAAATACATATTCAGTCGCTTGCAAGATGATTGCTTGTAAGGTGTGGCAATATGTTTTTTAGTACGTGGTGGAAAATCTTCTAGCGAAAAAAAGTATTGGTGAAAGCCAATTAAACCTTGTTCAATTGTGGCGTCTTTTGGTGATAACCACTTCGTAAATGCTGTTTCAAGCGATGTTTGTTGCTTATAGTGATATTGCAAAAAATGAATGAAATACAGTAAATCGGTAGTATTAAATGTTCTGTGTTTAAATGCTAGTAATTTCTTTAAATCTTGTGGTTGATGATTTACAATAAAATTATGTGGTGAATCATCCATTAAACGCATTAATTCATTGGTTTTATTGATGATAGTGGTACGAATACCCCACGCAAATATGGCTGCAAAAAATCCAGCAATTTCAATGTCTTGCAGTTTAGTAAAACGATGTGGTACACAAATAGGATCGTCTTTTATAAAAGCAGGTTGATTGTATTGTGCAACTTTTGAGTTAAAGAAATCGGTGAGATTGTTTTGCATTATTGTATTCTATTGCTTATCCAAATAGGATGTCTATGTTGATGGATAATTGCAATCACTCTTACTTGCAATCTTTGTAAGTCTATTCTATACACAACCGAATATGGAAATCTTTTTAGCGATGCACTTCTTGCTTCACCTTCAATTAAAGAAGCGTAATAAGGATTTAGTAGAATATCTTTTAGCGTATTTTCAAAAGCTTCAATAAACTCAAAGCCTAAATTATCTTTTTGTTCTTCATACCAAATAAAGCTTTCATCAAGATCAATTCCGGCTTCCCTTGATATGATAATGACGAAAGTATTATCTAGCATACTTGTTCTTTAAAACATTCCATTCAATACCACCGTTCGGATTGGCTTTATCCAATAAAAGGCGCTCTTTGATTAACGCCTTTTTCCATTCAGGTATATCTGTTTTGTTTTGGTCTATGCTATCCCATAATTCAGTTACTAAAGAAATCTTTTCTTCTGTGGATAGTTGTAAAAGCGCTTCTTTATTGTAAGGCATTGTTTATTGTTTTACTAAAGTTACAAGTTTTTGTACAAAAATTATCCTATCGCCTTATCCAAATCTGCTATCAAATCATCTGCATCTTCTATGCCTACACTTAAACGTATAAGTGCATCGCTCAAGCCATTTTTTAAACGTTCTTCTCTTGGTATAGAGGCGTGTGTCATAGTTGCAGGGTGATTGATTAACGACTCAACACCGCCAAGGCTTTCGGCCAATGAAAAGAGTTTGGTACTCATCAATACACGTTTGGTTTCTGCATCACTAGTGTCTTTTAATTCAAAGCTCATCATGCCACCAAAGTCACGCATTTGTTTCTTCGCAACGGCATAATTAGGATGGTCAGTAAAACCACACCACCACACTTTGCCCACTTTAGGATGGTTGCGTAAAAATTCCGCTACTTTTCTGCCATTTTCGCAATGGCGCTGCATACGTACATGCAAGGTTTTTATACCTCGGAGTACTAAAAAACAATCCATAGGGCCTGGCACGGCGCCAGTACTTTTTTGTATAAAAAACAATTGGTCTCTTAATGTTTCATCATTCATCATCAAGCAGCCTTGTATCACATCACTATGGCCACCTAAATATTTTGTAGCTGAATGCATTACGACATCTGCACCTAAGTCTAGTGGATTTTGTAAGTAAGGTGAAGCAAACGTATTATCTACACATAGCAAGGCTTTGGCGCTTTTTGAAATAGTAGCTACAGCAGCAATGTCAGTAATATTCATTAGTGGATTGGTTGGTGTTTCAATCCAAATGAGTCTTGTATTAGCTGTAATAGCAGCTTCTATGTTTTTAGTATCAGTAGTGTCAACAAAAATAAATTTGATACCAAATTTTTCGAACACTTTTGTAAACAAACGATACGTGCCACCATACATATCATTAGCCGCAATGACTTCATCACCTGGCGCTAATAGTTTAATTACAGCATCTGTTGCAGCCACGCCACTACTAAAAGCTAGGCCGTATTTGCCATTTTCTATAGCTGCATATGCAGTTTCAAGTGCAGCACGTGTAGGGTTGCCTGCTCTAGAGTAGTCGTACCCTTTGTGCTCGTTAGGTGCGTCTTGTACAAACGTAGATGTTTGATAAATAGGCGTCATAATTGCACCCGTTGTTGGGTCAGGTTCTGCACCTGCATGTATAAATTTTGTGCCTATGCCCCTAGCCCCTAAAGGGGAATTATTATTATCAATCATTATTTAGTGATTTTTAGAAGTCAATATTAAGGTATTCTTTTTATTCCCCTTTCAGGGGTTAGGTGCGGCTAAATAATTCTGCTGCACATAAGTAGCGCCAATCAAAATTATTAGCACTGTGCGCAGCTTGTGGTTGGGTGGCCTGTTTTAATACAGATGGTTGTAACACATTTTTCTCTACCAATATTTTTTTGCTGTCTCGTATCATGCCTTGTATGGTTTTGTCTTGCATCCATTGTTGCTGCGGTGGCTCGTAGCCTATTTTATTGGTGCGCCATACAATGTTTTCTGGCAATATATTTACCATGCTTTTCCTTAAAATCCATTTGGTAAACCCATCTTTTATTTTGTAAGTTGATGGTAGCGAAAAAATAAATTCAACCAATTGGTGCGATAAAAATGGCAAGCGTACTTCTCTACTATGTGCCATACTGTTTCTATCTGCATAGCGCAGTAATTCTTCTAGGCCGAGCGTAAATGTGTTGTAAAGTAAAATGTCTTCAAGCGTATGTACAACAGGCTTTTGCAGCGTATCGTCGTTGTAATATTTGGTGTAAAAATCTTGGTTTAAATGTGCATGATGTAATTGTTGGTTAATGGCTTTTTGCTGTAATTTCTTAGCTGTTTTGTCTGGTAAATAAGCTGCTGCATAGTTTTTAATGCCCCAACTTTCTAAAAATTCGTTCTGTTGTAACAGTTGTTTTTCACGCTTAAAACTGCCGTAATCTTTTTTTAATAATGCTTGCAAAAACCAGTGGGTGTATTTTTTATAGCCACCCAATATTTCGTCTGCACCTTGCCCATCAAGTAAAACTGTAACGCCTTTTTCTTTGGCCAATTTATACACCATAAACTGTGTAAATACACTACTACTTTGTAGTGGCTCTTCTTGGTGGCACATCAATGTTTGCCAGTGTTCTATCCAATCGCTTTCTGTTGGTGTAGTGGTGTGTTGTTGTAAATGAAACTGGTTGACTACTGCTTTGCTGTAAGCACTTTCATCTTTATTAAAACCAGGGAAAATGGCCGAAAAAGTTTGAAGTTTTGATCCGATAGCTATCGGATTTGAAGTTTGTAATTGCATGATAGCCGCTACAATGCTAGAACTATCAAGGCCGCCGCTTAGGCTAGTACCTACTGTAACATCGCTGCGTAAGCGTCTATTAATTGAAGTCGCAAATAAATCAGCAAATTGTTCAATCGTTTCTTTGTCATTTTTTACTATTGACTGTGCACTATTTTCTGGTTTGTACCATCGCTTCATTTGTACCTTACCGAGGTTTGGCTGAATGGTTAAACAATGGCCTGGTGGTAACGATAAAATATGGCTGTAAAAAGTTTGTGTTTTTTTAATGGGGTTTTGTAAATAGCCAAGCGTAATATAGTTTAACGCCATGGTGCCATTTAAATCTTTATTGATGCCCAAAGCCCAAAGCGCTTTCATTTCGCTGGCAAAAACAAAGCGTTCAAACTTGCCACGTTGTTGGTATTGTGCATGATAATACAAAGGCTTTTCGCCAAATCTATCACGAGCAATAAAGACTTCTTTTGTATTATTATTGTACAGAGCAAATGCAAACATGCCATCGAAATGATTGCAACAATCTTTACCCCAAAAATCGAATGCGGCAGGAATAACTTCTGTATCTGAACTGGTAGAAAAGGTGTAGCCGTGTTGCTGTAGCTCGTTTTTTAGTTCGATGTAATTATAAATTTCGCCATTAAACGTGATGGTATAATGCAGATAGTGTAAGGGTTGCGCTGCATTGTTAGATAAATCAATCACCGATAATCGTCTATGACCAAAAGCTACCGTTGCATCATCGCTTTGCCACTTGCCTTCGCCATTAGGGCCACGATGCTGCAACTTGTCTATCATTAGTTGTACATGTTGCAATGTTACTAATGGTGCGTAGGGAGAAATAATACCTGCAATGCCACACATAATTTTCCAGAAATAATTAGGCGGTTAAGATACAGATAAAATGTGCAACCTACGCTACGATAAAAGTTGATAAAAGATTCTTAAGATGCAGTGTAGATGCTTCGTACCTCAGCACAGGTTACAATAACAGTTTAATAGTACTACTACAGTTGGCTAACAAAAAAGTAACACATTATGCCGTACAAGTAACAATTTGTTCATCAATACTTCACATTCCGGTAATAGTATGTTATGAGTTTTGATTAACCCAATAAATACAATGAACAAACGTAACGTAGAAGTAGTGGTAATGAGCGACCTGCACTTAGGTACATATGGCTGTCACGCTACTGAAATTGTGAACTACTTAAAAAGCATTTCACCCGAAGTTTTGATACTAAATGGCGACATAGTAGATGTGTGGCAGTTTAACAAACGCTACTTTCCTGTTGCTCACATGCAGGTAATTAAGGAGATTATGAACCTGTTAAGTAAAGGCACGAGGGTGATTTATATTACTGGTAATCATGACGAAATTATGCGCCGATACAGCGGTATACAGATGGGCAACTTTGAACTAACCGATAAGTTAGTAATGGAAATAAACGGCAAGATGACGTGGGTGTTTCATGGTGATGTATTTGATGCTACAACTAAGGGTGGTGCTAAAATATTGGCAAAATTGGGCGGTCATGGTTACGATTTATTGATAGTATTGAACAGGTTTATTAATGCCATACTAAAAGTTTTTGGTAAAGAAAAAATGAGCTTTAGTAAAAAGGTGAAAAATGGTGTGAAAAAAGCCGTAAGCTGGATTGGTGATTTTGAGCAAACCGCTGCTGAGCTTGCGATAGAGAAAAAATACGATTATGTGATTTGTGGGCATATTCATCAGCCACAAAAAAGAGAAATAATTACCGAGAAAGGAAAAGTTACGTATCTTAACAGTGGTGATTGGATTGAAAATCTTACTGCTTTAGAGTATCACGGTAATGACTGGACTATTTACCACTACGATGAAAAATCATTTAGCAATACTGCTGCACCTGTAGTAACAATGGAAAAGAGATTACCGAAGCTAAATGTGATACCTGAAGAAGTACTATTGTTTGCCTCGAAAATAGATATTGGTAACGCTATAAACTTATCACTATGAGTAAGGGGCTGCGCATATTCTATGCCGTTCAGGCAACTGGTAACGGGCACATTGCAAGGGCAATGGAACTACTGCCTTACCTACAACAATATGGTACCGTTGATGTGTTTTTAAGCGGTAGCAATAGCAACCTGAATCCTGCTTTACCTATAAAATATCGCAGTAAAGGCATTAGCTTGTTTTATGGTAATAGAGGTGGTTTAGACTATTGGAAAATGTGGCAAGAATTGTCAATTGCAAATATTTACAAAGAAGCGAAAGCCTTACCAATAGCGCAATACGATGTTGTGATTAATGACTTTGATAGTATTACTTCGCTGGCTTGTAAGTTAAAAGGCATTGTGTCAGTAAACTTTGGCCACCAAGCAAGTTTTAAAAGTAAACACACACCAAGACCAGCTAAAAAAGATTGGATGGGTGAACTTGTATTGCAACAATATGCTACTGCTGAAAGTTATATCGGTTTGCACTTTAAGCAATACGACGATTTTATTTATAGCCCAATTATCAAAGCTAATATTTTAAAAGCTGATGTGGTTGATAAAGGTCATGTAACCGTGTACTTGTCGCACTACAGCGATGATGTGGTTTTGAAAAGTTTACAAGCTTGTAAAGATGTACACTTTGAAGTATTTTCTAAAACCAAGCAGAAGGCTGAAACCATAGCCAATGTTACGTTTAAGCCAATTAATAATGGTGCATTTAACCAAAGCATGATTACATCGCATGGTGTAATTACTGGTGCAGGTTTTGAAACGCCAGCCGAAGCTTTGTACATGGGTAAGCGTGTAATGTGCTTACCTATTCGTGGGCAATACGAACAGCTTTGTAACGCAGCAGCGTTGAAAGATTTTAATGTACCAATTGTAGATAAACTAACGTCAAACTTTCATTTGCAAGTAGCAGATTGGCTGCAACAAGCGCCACAGAAGCAGTTACAATTAACTAACTCAACTTATGAGATAGTACAACAGGTAATTGAAACTGCAAGAAGTTTACAACCTGTAAAGCCATTGCAAGAATCGTTGTTGAGCGAGGAAGATTTTTTGGTAATGGGGTAAGGTTATTTCACGAATTTTAAAAGGATTACTCGAATTACACGAATGGTGATTGTGTTATTTGCAGACTTTGATTTCGAGTCTAACTGCTGGCCCCTCACCTTCGCCACCGTGTTCAAATTTTATCCAATTTCTTCCAGGACTTTTCGTGAAACCTTTTATATCCTTGCCCTTAGATGATTTTAAATACCATCCATAATGTTCCATTGTTCTTATAGTTCCATCTTGCCATTTTGATTTAGTTGTATAGTGATATCCCGACCCCGCATCAAACATTTCAAAAGCTACTACAATACCACTCGCAGGTATTTGAATTTTATATTCACTCAAGTCATAAGTAACCCTTCTTCTTTTCTTCGGTGCAACTATTATATCATCCTCAGATATTTCAGTACTTGGAAGTTTAGTTGTTGTATCATACTTAAAGAACCTAATTCTAACAGGCGCATCAGGATTTTCTTTATTACTAACACCCTCTGCATTATGACTAAGTGATTTTAGATACCCATTTTTGCCAATATTGTTTGGAACATAAATAGCCCAGACATTGCCTATATTCTTAGGTGTAAATCCTAAATAATTATTACCTAATTCTTTAACTACCAATTTTTCTACGGAAGATTCCATACAGCTCACCACTGTCACATCTCCTAATTTTTGTGGTAATCTATTGAGTAGAATGCTATTAGCTGTGATAAAATTTATCTCCTTCGATTGATAACCTACATAAGACACTTTGTGTGTTTCTTGCAACATATTTTCTGGTATAGTGGTAAAGCCTGCACTATCAGTATATAAGCCCCATTTCTTCTCAAAGCATTCTACCGTGGCAAATGGTAAGCCCTTGCCAGTAAGGCTATCTACCACATGTATTTGTTTTTGGCTGTAGGTAAATTGAATAGCTATAAGGGCTAAAATGAGTGTTAGTAAGCGTTTCATAGTTTATACATTCTCACAGGCTAATAATACCTGCCAAGCCGCCTGCACTTTGTTTTGTGCCAATAATTCTTTTGCATAGCTGTGCAGTTCTTGCTCCATATCTGCAGGGTTTAACGCATAGTATTGGAAAATATTTTTCAACGTATCATCTGTAAAAGCTGGGTCAATAAAAGGTATTTCTACCACATTGGCTAGCTGACCTAAATTATTGCCCGTTAAAATATTGCTGTTACGAATGCCATTTGGTAGTGCATCTATACCAATGGCTATCTGCGTTGTAGGCTTATCAATTTCAAACAAGTTGGTAGCATCTACTTTGCAATACCAATCACCACCAAGCCTTGCTACAAGTGCTAGTTTCTTTGGGTCTATCATATTGGCAGCATCGTTTAAAATGCTATCATCAACGTGCATGTTTGATACTTCTGCAATTACCAATTGCCCAGCACCACCATTATCGCCAAGGCTTTTTACCTCAAGTACTTTACATTCAAGTTGTACTTTGGCTTCTTGTACCATTGGTGGTTTTACAAGCGTTGCGGCTGTTTTTGTAAAGCCTGCTTTTATAAATTCATCCGTGCCTTTTGCAAATTCACAGCTGCTTAAGCTCATTTGCTCTACCATATCATAATCGCAGATATTAATCACAACTTCTGGTACTTCTAAAATATTGTCAAGTGTATGTTTGCTACTGCCATCACGCATTTTTCTTACTACAGAAAATACAACAATTGCTGGCTTATACGATACCAGGTTGAAGAAGCTAAATGGACTTAAGTTCACATTGCCACTAGCATCTATTGTGCTGGCAAAACAAATAGGCCTTGGTGCAATGGCAAATTGTAACCATTGTTGGTATTGAGCTACAGGCGTTTCTGATATATTAATATGCATGCTACAAAAGTATTGGTAGCTAATATAGCACTTAGTTGCTAGTATTTAAAAACTGTTGAATAGAGATAAAGTCGCCTTCTTTTTTAAGGTCAGTAACGAGACGCTGCAATCTTTCAGTTAAAACTTTACCGCACCAACGCTTGGTATAAGTTGGTAAAGCCGTATTAGTTATTGCATCTGTAAATTCCCAAGGGTGGCAATACAAGCATACGTAGCCATCTTTTTTAAGCGTTTGTATCACTAGATTTTTAAACAAAAAATAAGGCATGTTTTTAAAGGCCAGCCAAAACAATGGTACTCTAAAATTAGGCGTTACAGAAGCAGGAATTCTTGTCATACCTTCATCTTTGTACACTGTTCTAGGTAAGTGTAAATTATTATAACGCCCGGGTAAAAACGTAGGATTGATAGACGAGTCGTATGTGTAGCCTGCTTTCAAAACTTCGCTCATTGCTACCTTGCGCATACGTGGCATACGCAAGCCAGTAACTGGTTTCAGCGTAATCTCTTCAAGTTTTAATCTAGAAGCTAATAAATGTGCATCTTCAAAATTAGAATGGTAGTAAGTGTGCGATGCTATTTCATGCTGCTGCGCTAATGCTTTAATATCTTCAGGAAAATTGATGGCATAAGTAGCAGTGGTAAACAATGTAGTAGCAATGCTTTTATCATTGAGTATTGGCGAAATGGCATCAAGTCCAAGTTTACCTATACGTAACTGCTCTTGTAACGAAATATCCTGTTGATATTCTAACGGCATATCAAACTCTTCCACATCAAGACTTAGCAAAATAGAACGAGTCATTTACAAATTACTTTCTTTTATTATATAATGAGGTCTTTCTTTGCTTTGCATAAATAATTTACCCAAATACATACCAATAATACCAAGAATCATTAACTGTAAACCACCAAAAAAGGCAATACTTGCAATTGCAGAAGCCCAACCAGTAATATTATGCCCATAGGCTAAACTAAAAATAACATACGGTATATATAACAAGGATAATAGTGAGAATGTAAACCCAAGATACGTAGCAATGGCTAGGGGTTTTAAGCTAAAAGAAGTAATACCTCTTATAGCTAGCTGCATCATTTTTTTATAGGTATACTTGCTTTTGCCTTCTTTGCGTTCCGCAGGTTGATATTCTATACCCAGTTGTTTAAAACCAAGCCATTTTACTAGGCCACGCCAAAACAAATCTGCCTCTTTAAAGTTTCTAAAAATTTCTACTACACGCTTATCCATCAATCTAAAATCAGCAGTACCACTTTCTAGTTCTATATCTGATAAACGATTTAAAATATTGTAAAATAGGGTAGATGTTTTACGTTTCATCAAGGGCATATCTTGATGATCGTTGCGAATGGTATACACAATGTCGTTTCCTGCCTCCCATTGTTCTAGTAGAACCGGAATTAATTCTGGAGGATGTTGTAAATCGCCATCCATAGTAATTACAGCATCACCATTACTACAATCAAAGCCCGCTTTTAAAGCATTTTGATGGCCAAAATTTCTAGAGAATGATATAAAAAAAATATTGTTAAACTGCTTCGCAAAAGCCTTAATTCTATCAAGTGTATCATCATCGCTGCCATCATCTATATAAGTAATACTGTATGTATAAGGTAGGGGTTCCATTACTTCTTGCAGCGCTTTTACCATGGTAGGTATATTACCTTTTTCGTTACACACGGGTATAACTATTGATATTTTCTTTGGCATAAAATTGCGAGCAAAGTTTTAAAAGGTCAGTTTGGGAAAAGAATTTATGAGATACAGCTTTTATAGCAGTTGGCAAAATAACAAAATAGCGTCTATTTTTTATCAAATAGCTGTTAAATACATTGTTTGAAGTTTGGGTTTAATGTTATTTATTTAGTGACAATTGCAGTTGCCGCCCCAAAGTTTTTTACCATCAGCAAATATTTCACATTTCCAAATGGGTACTTCGTGTTTTATTTTATCTATAATAAATTCATTGGCCTCGTATGATTCTTTTCTATGACCAGCCGCAGTAATAACCACCACTGCTGGTTCGCTTACAGCCACTTTACCTATACGATGCACTGCTTTTGCTACCAATAAGCCGTAACGTTCTGTAGCTTCTGTAAGTATTGCGCCAATCATTTTATTAGCCATTGAAACTTTGGCTTCATATTCTAAAAATACTACTTCTTTGCCGTTGTGGCTATTTCTTACTTCGCCACTAAACAATACAATTGCTCCAGCATTTTCATGGTGTGCTTGCGCAAATAAGCTCATTACGTCTAAAGGTTCGGCAGAAATATAATTAGCCACCGCTGCTTGGTGGTATAATGCTGATGGTATCACTTTCTTGTAGTTGAAAATCGTTATCAATAAATTCGTCGTTAACGGCAAATCGACAAGTATTTAGCACATCAATTGCTGATGGTTGCAAGTTAACCAATATCGCTTTTACTGCTTCAATAGAACTTGCGTTGGTAGTAACTTCAAACTCGCCATCAAAATAGTCTTTTAGTGCTGCAAATACTTCAATCTTCATTATTTTGTTTTTATTAGCCACCAATTTGTAGCATGCTTAAACTACTACCTGTAAATTTTATAGGTTGCTTTTGTAACAAAGCTTCCTGTAATTTCTCAGTCACTTCTTGGTGGTTGTTCCAGTTGTTAATTTTTATAGGATGATTGCTACTTAAACAACCAAAAATATGTCCATTACTATCTAGCCTTAATCTATTACAATCGCTACAAAATGGTGCAGATTCATTAGCAATGATACCAAAAGTATGGCCATCAGTTGTTTGCCAATAGTTAGCTGTGGCGCCACCGTTTCTGTCAATTTTTGTAAAGCTATATTTACTGGCAATGGTTTGTAATAAAGCTTCTTGCGAGTAAAAATATTGCTGTGGTTGATGATGCAAATGCCCCATAGCCATTACTTCTAAAAAGCGAATGGTAATATTATTTGCAAAGGCAAAATCAACCAATGGTAGTATTTGCGATTCGTTAATGCCTTTCATAATTACCGCATTAATCTTTACATGTAAACCTGCTTTTTGCGCAGCCAATATGCCGTTAATTATGCGTTGTACATTGTTGCGTTTACTCATTGCAAAAAACAAGTCTTCATTCATTGCATCAAGTGATACATTGATGTTTTGTAAGCCAGCATCTTTCATTGGCGCAGCCAATTTTTCCAATAAAAAACCATTGGTAGTAATGCTAATGGTTTTAATGCCAATAGATTGTATACCTGCTATTACTTCTACCAGTTGATGATAGAGTGTTGGTTCCCCACCTGTAAGCCTTACCGTTTCTAGTTGTAAATGTTGGTGTAAATGAGCAATGCGTTGCAGCAAGTCTTCAGCTGTAATACCAGTGCTAGTTTCTTTCACTTGCCCTTCGCCTTCTGTGCAGTACGTGCAGTTAAAATTGCACTTATTGAGTAAGCTTACTCTAAGTGTTTTAAACCTTCTACCATATGCATCTACCACTATATTCATCATGCAAAGAAAATCAATTTAACACTAGCAATGGTTAATACTGCCGCAAGCATATAGCGAACAGTATTTTGCTGAAATTTATTACTACCAAAATAAGCACCTGTAGCACCACCAATAACGGCTGCAAACATCCATAAATACATGTTTGTATTAAAAGAGGCAAGGCTAGGTAAGCCTGCTGCAAGTAGCCCCATTATTGAGTTTAGTACAATAAATAAACTAGATACAGCAGCAGATTCTTTGGCAGTGGCCCAACTAAACAATATTAACACAGGACTTAAAAATATACCACCGCCAATATTTAACATGCCTGCGGCAAAACCTAAAATGGCACCAATAAATACTGCTGCTAGTAAAGGGATGGCTTGTATTGTTTGTTTGCTTTTGCTTGGTAAAATACCAGATAAACGCAGTATTGGAAATATAAATGCTAAGCCAAGTAGTAGATTGTGAATATTGTCTTGCAGTACTAGTTTTGAACCTAAAAAAGCAAATGGGAGAGACGTAATTAAGAATGGCCAACACAATTTCCATTTAAAGTAGCCAGCTCTATTAAAGCTAATAAAACCAATACCTGCAACAATAATATTGATGATTAAAATAACAGGTTTGTAAGTGTTTGCTGCAATGCTAAACAAACTCAATACAGCAATATAACCACTAGCGCCACCATGCCCTACTGAAGCGTATAAAAAGCCAACTATTAATAATAGAATTGGTATAATGATAATCGCTGTGTCCATGGTGTAATGCTAGTAATTAAATGGTAAATAGTGTACAATAGTATTCGCTTCTAAAACCTGCGATGGTGAAGGATGTAAAGCAATGCCATCAGCAAATAGCGTTGCTTTTACATCACCTGATGTTTTAAACTGCAATGGTTTTATGCCGATTGGTGCAGCTTGTATTTGCGCCGGAAAAAACTCATCTAATCCTACATTTTTTGCCTTGCTTATGGCCAATGGTAATTGCAAAAATGGTTGTTGTGGCAAGCCAAAACAAGCAAGCAAATAAGGCTTTATAAATAGCTGAAAAGTAACCATACACGAAAATGGATTGCCAGGTAGTGCAAATACTAAACCACCATTAGGCAACTTACCGCACCACAATGGTTTGCCTGGTCTAATGGCTATTTTGTGAAATAATAATGCTACGCCTAAGTTGGTTAAAACCTCAGGTACATAATCAGCATCACCAGCAGAAACACCACCGTTTATAATAATGATATCGCTTGATAATGCTTCTTTAAATGCTACTGTTAATGCGGCTTTATCATCTTGTAAATGCTTACAAATGCTTGGTTGTATTTGCCATTGCTGTAGTAGCGCCTTTAGTAAATACTGATTACTGTTACGTATTTGTACGCTATCAATTGGATTGGTTTCTACAGGCACAATTTCGTTGCCAGTAGTAAAAATGCTAACACTTGGTAAGCGCTTAATGGTTACGGTGCCTTTACCTAAGGCTGCCAATAAGCTTATTACTGCTGGTGTGCAAATTTTATTGTCAGTTATAATACCTGTTGCGGCTGCAATATCTTCACCTTGCTTGGCAATATTTTGAAACAGCTTACAAGTCTCAAGTTGAAGCGTTACAAGATTGTCAACGATACTCGTATCTTCTTTCCTGATTACCACATTGGCGCTTGTAGGTACAGCCGCACCAGTCATTATTTTATAGCATTCACCTTGCTGTAATACCTTGTTGGTAGTGCTTCCAGCAAAAATGGTATCAATAATTTGGTATTGTTTTATTCCATTTTCAAAGTCAGCGTAATTGAAAGCAAAGCCATCCATTGTGGCTCTATTAAATGGTGGATAATCTCTATCAGCAACAATGTTTTCGGCCAATATTCTACCTAAAGCATTATCTAAAGAAATGCTTTCAGTGGCAAAAGGTTTTGCTTGCGCTAGTATTATTTGTTGCGCTTCTTGGTAATGAATCATAAACAATGAAATGGGTTAATGACCTTTGTTTTCTAGCATTTCTCTTGCATGAAAAATAGCTGGTAAAATGGCTTCTAGTGATTCCTTAGCACCTTTAGCACTACCAGGTAATGTTACAACCATTGTTTGTGCAATAGCGCCTGCAACACCACGGCTCATCATGGCTAGTGGTGTGCGAATTTGCCCATATTGACGCATCACTTCTGCTATGCCAATGGCTTCTACATCTATCAAAGCTTTTACGGCTTCTACCGTATTATCTCTGCTACTCAAACCTGTACCGCCAGTAGTGAAAATGAAATGAATATCTGCTTTCACCCAATCTAATATTTGTTGCTGTATGGCGGCAATATCATCAGCTACTATTTTGTAATCAACAATAGTGGCATTTGCTTTTTCTAGCATATCTTGTATTAGCTTGCCACTTGTATCTATGCGTTCATTGTTAGCAGTAGAATCTGAGCAAACAAGCACTGCGCATGTATTTGAACGCTGTGTGAATTTCGCTCTATCACTTTTTCCACCAGTTTTTTCCAACAGTCTTATGTGGCCAATTTCTAGCTGCTTGTCTATGGGTTTTAGCATGTCATAAATCTCTAAGGCAGCTACTGAAACTGCCGTTAGTAATTCCATTTCTATGCCTGTTCTACCAATAGATTTTGCCTCGCCTTTTATCACTATGCCTGTTCTTGAAGCAATGCCTTCGCCAAATAATTCCTGATGTTTTTCAGCCGCTAAATATTCAAATTCTATGTTCAAACCATCAATAGTTATAGGGTGACAATGTGGTAATAATTGTGGTGTAGCTTTTGCGCCTAAAAATGCAGCAGCTCTTGCTACACCAAACAATTCACCCTTTGGCAATGTGTTGTTTTTTATCTGCTCTATACTTGCTTCGGTGCAAAAAATCACACTAACCGCTTTGGCTGTTCTAAGGCTTATTTTTTTATGTGAAATGTCTACCATTGTTTTTAAAATTTCTAGACCTGTCAGGTTTTTAAAACCTGACAGGTATGACCATATTGTTGTGTAAAATAACCAATACCACCCTGCAAACTATACAAATTCTCAAAACCTTGCTTGCGAAATAAGGTAGCAGCTTGCAGGCTTCTATTGCCTGTGGCACAATATAAAACGATTGTTTGTTGTTTGGGCAAAACAGATAGTTGTTCGCTTAAATCACCAATTGGTATATGTATGCTATCAGCAATTATTTCATCTCGTTCATAACTTTCTCTAATATCTACAAGTTGTGTTGTTGTATGGCTAGTAATTAGTTGATGCAATTCATCTGCATGAATAGCAATACTTGTTGCTTTCGCAGCAAATCGTTGCCTACTTTTTACTAAGCTTTCACTCACAAGCTTGTATTTAATAGTGCGTGACTTTGTGGTTACGATATCTATGCAGTACAATTGATTGGCCAATATCTTTTCATTCCCCAACAATACTTTCACCACTTCATTAGCCATCATTATACCAATAATACCTGTGGTAATGTTGTACGCACCAATATCTGCACAGCTTGGTATCGCATTGGTACTCGTATTTTCAGGAAATAAACAACGCAGCGTTGCAGAACCTTGGTAATTAAAAACGGTGACATAGCCTTCGGTTTGATGAATAGCCCCATAAACCAAAGGCTTTTGCAAATACACACATGCATCATTAATCAAGTAACGCACTTCAAAATTATCAGTCGCATCTACTATTATATCGTAGCCATTTAATAGTACAAGAATATTTATGCCATCTACTAATAATTGATGCGTATTTAGGTGAATATTTGGATTATGCTGCGCCAATCTCTTTGCCGCCACTTCTGTTTTTAATTGCCCAATATCATTTACTGTATATAACAATTGCCTGTGTAAATTAGATAATGAAACCGTATCAAAATCTGCTATGCCAATAGTGCCTATGCCTGCACCTGTTAAATATTGCAAGCAAGGGCAGCCCAAGCCACCAGCACCTACCACCAATACTTTGGCTGCGTTTAGTTTAGCTTGTCCATCAATACCAATAAATGGTAATTTTTGATGACTTTGATAATATGACTGATTGATGTGTAACATAAATTTTGATGCAGTACAAAGATGCTTGCGAAATGCTTTGCTTCATTGCATTCTGTTTACTTTATCAGTAATTCTTGTAGATTGTATCTAACAGCTACAACCTACGTCATTAGCAACAATAAAAACATAACATAAAATATCCTCAATAAGCCACTAAAAAACTACTTTTGCCGCCTTAATTAAAACAAACAATATGAGTAAAGGACCTGTTTCTCAATTTATAGAACATCACTACCGCCACTTTAATGCGGCTGCTTTAATAGATGCTGCAAAAGGCTACGAAACGCATTTGCTAGAAGGTGGTAAAATGATGGTAACCCTTGCTGGTGCTATGAGTACGGCTGAATTGGGTATTTCTTTTGCCGAAATGATTCGTCAAGGTAAAGTAGATATTATTAGCTGTACAGGTGCTAACTTGGAAGAAGATGTGATGAACTTGGTAGCACACAGCCACTACAAACGTGTACCTAACTACCGTGATTTAACCCCACAAGACGAGTGGGATTTATTAGAAAACCACTACAACCGTGTAACCGATACTTGCATACCAGAAGAAGAAGCGTTTCGTCGCTTACAAAAGCATTTGGTAAAGCAATGGAAAGACGCTGCTACTGCTGGCGAACGTTATTTTCCACATGAGTTTTTATACAAAACCGTATTAAGTGGCGAGCTAGAACAGTACTACGAGATTGACCCTAAAAACAGTTGGATTGTAGCGGCTGCTGAAAGGAATATTCCAATCGTGTGCCCGGGTTGGGAAGACAGTACCACTGGTAACATCTTTGCTAGCTATGTAATTAAAGGCGAGTTAAAAGCTGACTTAGTTAAAAGCGGTATTGAATATATGGTATGGCTAACTGAGTGGTACAGGGCTAACAGCGCAGGTAAAGGTGTTGGTTTCTTCCAAATTGGTGGCGGTATTGCAGGCGATTTTCCTATTTGCGTAGTGCCTATGATGTACCAAGATTTAGAGTGGCACGATGTACCTTTCTGGAGTTATTTTTGCCAAATTTCTGATTCTACCACTTCTTACGGTAGTTACTCTGGTGCTGTACCAAACGAAAAAATTACTTGGGGCAAGCTAGACATTAACACACCTAAGTTTATTGTAGAAAGCGATGCGACAATTGTAGCTCCGTTGATTTTTGCGTGGATTTTAGGGATGTAACCGCTGATAGACCACTGATTGAAATGATGTGAATGGCTGAATGTGATTGAATGATACAAAAATAGCCGATGCAATTGCATCGGCTATTTTAGTAATACTTATAATTAGGTTTTTGGCGGACACTTAAATCAACGCATCTTGTAATGCAGCTGATTTCATACTACCCTTTTTATCGTTGTATTCTTTAGCAGCACCTACAAAACTTACAAATAATGGGGCAGGTGCTTCTACAGTACTTTTCAATTCTGGGTGATATTGTACACCAATAAAGAATGGATGATTTGGTAATTCTATAATTTCAACTAAGCCAGTATCTGGGTTTACACCACTCATTACCATACCATTGTCTTTGTATTGGTCTAGGTAATCGTTGTTAAACTCGTAACGGTGACGGTGACGCTCACTGATAGTAGTTGCGCTATAAATTTTATGAGCCAATGAACCTTCAGTAATCTCACAAGGGTAAGCACCTAAGCGCATAGTACCGCCCATCATCTTAATTTTCTTTTGCTCCTCCATCATATTAATAACAGGGTTGGTAGTATTTGCATCCATCTCAGTTGAGTGTGCATCTTTTAGGCCTAGAATATTTCTGCCATATTCTATTACAGCCATTTGCATACCTAAGCATATACCAAAAAACGGCAAGCCATTTTCACGGGCATATTGTACTGCAATAATTTTTCCATCAATACCTCTATGGCCAAAGCCTGGCGCTACTAGCAAGCCATCTAATCCTTCTAGCTTTTCTTCAACATTTTCTTTGGTTATAAATTCGCTATGCACATTTATAACCTGTACTTTCACTTCATTCATAGCACCTGCATGAATAAAGCTTTCTAAGATTGATTTATAAGCATCCTGTAGTTCTATATATTTACCTATCAAGCCAATGGTTACTTTGCTTTTTGGATATTTCAATTTATCTAAATACGCTTTCCATTTGTCTAAATTTGGTTCGCTGTATTCAGTAATATTTAGTTTTTTCAAGCAAATTAAATCTAACTTTTCGCGCAACATCAGCATTGGTACTTCGTAAATGGTACTTGCGTCCATCGCTTCTATTACCGCTTCTTGCTTCACATTACAGAACAACGCAATCTTACGTTTAATATCATTACCAAGCGGCTCTTCAGTTCTACATACCAATACATCTGGATGCACACCATTTTCACTTAATAATTTTACGCTATGCTGTGTAGGTTTGGTTTTTAATTCTTTAGCCGCTTTTAAGTAAGGCACCAATGTTAAGTGAATTACCATTACTCTATCTTCAGGAAGTTCCCATTGCAACTGACGAACAGCTTCTACAAACGGCAAACTTTCTATATCACCAACCGTACCACCAATTTCAGTAATCACAATGTCAAATTTGCCACCTTTACCTAGCAACAACATTCTACGTTTAATCTCGTCGGTAATGTGTGGAATAACCTGTACCGTTTTACCCAAAAAATCGCCGGCACGTTCTTTATTAATTACTGTTTGGTAAATTTTACCTGTGGTTACGTTATTGGCTTGCGATGTATGGCTGTTTAAGAAACGCTCATAGTGGCCCAGATCCAAATCTGTTTCAGCACCATCTTCTGTTACATAACACTCACCATGCTCGTATGGGTTTAAAGTTCCTGGATCCACATTAATATAAGGATCTAACTTTTGAATCGTCACACTCAAACCCCTTGCTTGTAGCAGTTTTGCCAAGCTTGCCGCAATAATGCCTTTACCCAAACTGCTCGTTACACCACCTGTAACAAAAATGTACTTTGCCATAATAATTTACTTAAATATTGGTTTCACACAAAGCAACAAAGAAGGCAAAGCACACAAGGGGTCTCAATATAATATTGATATTATTTTATTGATATATTACTTGTATTCGTCGTATCCTTTATTCGTTGTGTGAAATATTAAACTCTTAAAATTGACTGATTATTGGGTTGGAAACCCACTATTGAAGTCGTGCAAACCTAAAGTAAAAAAACCGTTTATAAAAATTGTAACCAACAACTGAACAACCGCAAGCACTTAGTGTTAATTTGAGGTGTAAAAAACAATCAAATAAATAAAAAACTACATGAAGAAATTGCTATTTATTGTGGTAGCAGCTTTTGGCACAGCTACCTTATTAAGCTACACATTTAAACTAGCAGAGCCTGCGTTTTTATCTCGAGAAGCATACATTGCTTGTTATCATCAAACCAAAGATCAAATTCAGCTAGATGCTGCTAAGCCTGGTTTTGCAGCTCTACACATGGCACCTGCTTATTACAAATTAGAAAATCCAACAGGTAGCACCGTAACATTTAAAGCCGATGGTGGTGATGCACAAGGCTATTTTATTAAAAGCAAAACAAAAAGCAACAAATGGCTATTCGTTATTCAAGAATGGTGGGGCTTAAACGATAATATTAAAAAAGAAGCTGAAACATTTGCTCAAGAATTAGGCGATGTAAATATCTTAGCACTAGATATGTACGATGGTAAAGTAGCAAGTACGCCGGATAGTGCTGGTGCTTATATGCGCAGTGCAAAGTCTGAGCGCCTAGAAGCTATTGTAAAAGGTGGCTTAGCTTATGCAGGTACAGATGCTAAAATTTATACAGTTGGTTGGTGTTTTGGTGGTGGTTGGAGTCTTCAAACCACATTGTTAGCGGGTAAGCAAGCATCAGGTTGTGTCATGTATTACGGTCGCCCAGAAACCAATGTTGAGCGTTTAAAAACCATTAACTGCGACGTAATTGGCTTTTTTGCTAATAATGACAGAGGTATCTCACCAGTTAAAGTAAACGAATTTGAAGCTACGATGAAATCACTTGGTAAAAACATCGCTATTAATCGCTACGATGCAGGTCATGGTTTTGCAAACCCAAGCAACCCTGTATATGACAAAGCCGCTACAGAAGATGCACATACTAAAACCATTGCTTTCTTAAAAGCGCATATGTAATTCAAAGCCATAGTCGATGGTCAACAGACAACAGTGGACTATCGACTATGGTCTATTGACTTATTTTACAACACCTCTTTCGCTAACAACTCTTTCGACGTTTCTACATCATACATTGTCATATCGTTCAACTTTGTTTTGCCTCTATTAGCCCTAGCCATTCTAGAAAAAACAGATAACTCTTTATTAAACAAAAACTGAAACAACAATATCGTGTAAGATTTATGGCTATGCAACGAATCGTAATAGACACCGCCAATGGCTTTTAGCTTTGGTAACTTATTCCAAGGTATAGATGGAAAATCATGATGCTCATTATGATAACCTACATTCAAGTTCACGGTATTTAATGGTCCATAATAACTTTTAGTTTCTTGATCACCGTGGGTTAAATAATGCTCTTGCACCCATCTTGCACCCAATGGATGCAAACCTACCGAGAAGAAGAAACTAGCTAATAAAAACACCAATGCTTTTGGCCCAAGAAAAAATACCAATGCACCCATAAAAGCAACTTCAACTACTATGTTTACAATGGTCCAAGTATCAAATAAAGAAATCTCTTTTAGCCTAGCAGGGCGCAACATTTGAAACAGTGGATAGAATAATAACCATATTGCTTTGCCGAATGCAGAATTATTTATTAATCGAGCTTCCCAATGGTAAGGCATATCGCCATCTAGCTCTTCTACACCTTGAAAAGAGTGGTGCTTGATATGATATTTTTGAAAAGAAATAGCACTTGGCAATACCATTGGCAAATTGGCAATGATAGCTGCTATTTTATTTGAGCTTTTAGCTTTAAATACCAGGTTATGCGCACATTCATGTATGCAAACAAATAATGTGTGACAAGAAAATGCACCTATTAAATAAGCCGCACCAAATACCAGCCACCAACTTTTATCTTGTAAATAATAAGCCAATGCTAACTGTACTGCTACACATAGCAAAATGACTAAAAAAGTGTAAGGATTACGACCAATTAAATCACGGATTTCTGGATGTAGCTTAATAATTTCTTGAGTTCTTTGTTTATGTGGCTCTGCTGCTTCGCTCCATACAAAACTGTCTGGCTTTTTCATCTGACGCATTTTTTGATATCATGCAACTTATACAAAAATTACAAAACACTCACACTTTGTTGAAAATATTGTGCGTACAAATAGTTAACCTTTAATTTTCATCTTGGTTACAAGTGCTAGCATACCTAAAGACATTACTACACCCATAGCAAATGACCAGCGTAAATTGGCAATTTCTGCCACATAACCAATAATAGGTGGCCCTAATAAAAACCCCAAATAACTTACCGTAGAAACTGAAGCGATAGCCACACCAGGCGACCTTGTACTGCTTCTGCCAGCCAATGCCATGGTTAATGGAATAATACATGATACCCCAAAACCAACAAACACAAACCCAATAATAGCAGGCATCACATATGGTAAACTAATAGATAGCATAAGGCCAATGGCAATAAAACAACTGCAACCCTGCAACACTTTTTTTGTGCCTATTTTATTAATCATCCAATCACCCAAAAAACGACCAGTAGAGGCTGCACTCATAAAAGCAATATAGCCAGCCGCTAGCAATGCCTTAGGTGCCTGTACTATTTTCTGAAAATAAATACCGCTCCAATCGTACATAATTCCTTCGCAAGCCATGCAGGCAAATGCTATTAAACCAATTTTTAGTAGCGCCCTATCGGGCAAATTAAACCACGATGCTTTCGTATTTGCGTCTTCAGTCTTTTTCACGTCGTAGCGCACTGTGTGCTTATAAGCAACTATCATAATAATAAGGCACAATATACCCACCATAAAAAAATGCCAAGCAGGTGTAATATCTTTCGAAATCATCCAACCACCAACCGCTGCGGCCGCAAAACCCGAAATGCTCCAAATACCGTGAAACGTAGATATGATAGACTTAGGAAATAATTTTTGTACCCCTACAGCTTGTGTATTTACAGGTATATTCATCATGTTACGTGAAATACCAAACAGAAATAACACGCTCATAAACTGCCAGTTATTAGTAACAAAACCAAGCGAAAATAGTAATACATTGTACAGTATAGAACCAATAAGCATAATGTAGCGGCTACTGTATTTCTGTAGAAAAATGCCCGTAATAGGCAATGTTAATATTAAACCCAAAGGCGCAGCAAACAAAGCTGTACCAAGTTGCGCATCGTTTAAATGTAACTTTTGTTGCAATGTAGGTATGCGGCTAGCCCAGCTTGCAAAGCCAAAGCCAGATACAAAAAAGAAGGCGGCAAGCTGGGCTAGCCGCATACCTACA
>JAAFHG010000551.1 GCA_013297585.1 Chitinophagales bacterium | reverse complement strand
ATTCTTGGTTTTGATTTGTTATTACAACCAGTCAATGAAGACACTAAAAGTCCTATGTATGTTAATAATCTCATATTTCCGTTTATGTTAAACTTCTTTTTTGCTGTCTTCTAAAATGACGCACAACTCTTATATTGCCGCAACTAGCAATGTAAGTGTTACAGTTATGTAATTAATAATCAATCATTTAGCGTTGCGCTTTTTGTATTGTTGTTGCGCCAATACAAATTTGATTACTCTACTTTCACCCACGCATTACCTCTTCACGCAATATACTAAACTACTTTTTACACATACCCACATTTTGCAAAAACCTCAAATATTTTTCTAAAATTCATCTTCACATCATCAAGTGTTTTATCTCAACCACAGTTGTAGCAATTTTCTTGTGGCAATTTATTTTGCCACAGCTTTTTTGCCACAAACAAAAACACAAAATATTGAGCGTATTTCAAAATGGTTGGGCAAACAAAAAACCTATAAGGTCTACAGAAGACCTTATAGGTTTGAACGAAGCAGACAAAAATAAAAACCGCCCTACGTAGCAACTACTTAGGGCGGTTTAATTTTTAGCCGTTCCAAGTTTTAGAAACTTGGAACGGCTTACCTAATATCTGAAATCTCAAACCAGAAATCATAAATGCTTACCCCATCTCTACCATTGCTTTTATCACACCTGTTTTAGGGTCTAGCCAGCTAGCAAAGTTTGCTTTTACATCATCAAAAGCAACACGGTGGGTAATATAATTGGTTGGGTTTACCAAGCCTTTTTTCATGGATGCTACCACATGGTCAAAGTCTACGCTAGTAGCATTGCGACTACTCATTAGCGTGGCTTCACGTTTGTGAAACTCAGGATGGCTAAATACAATCTCATTTTTTTGCAAGCCTATCAGTACAAACCTAGCACCATGCGCCATGTATTGAAATGCATTGTTGATGGCTTTTAAATTGCCAGTGCAATCTATTACTACTGTAGGCATATCGCCATTTGTTATGGTTTTAAGTTGATCTAACACATCAGGTGCTAATGCATTAATGGTATGCGCTACACCCAATCTGTCTTTACAAAACTGTAAGCGTTGGTCGTTAATATCTAATGCTATGACTTTACCGCCAGCAATACGTGCAAATTCCATAGTACCTAAGCCAATAGGGCCGGCACCAAGCACCAATACAAATTCGCCTTCGGTAACGGCTGCCCTACGCACACCATGTGCACCAATAGCTAGCGGTTCTACCAAGGCAAGTTCATCAAAGTTTAAGCCTTGCCCATGAATGAGTGAGTAAGTAGGTACGGCTACAAATTCCTTCATACCGCCATCTATATGTACACCAAATACATTAATGCTTGCGCAGCAATTGGGCTTGCCCATTCTACAAGCAATGCATTTACCACAATAAAAATAAGGGCTTATGGTTACAGCTTCACCTACGGTAAAACCACTGTCAGCTTGGGTTTGTACCACTTCTGCAGCCAACTCATGACCTAGTATTCTTGGGTAATTAAAAAATGGTTGTGTGCCTTCGTAAGCGTGTAAATCTGTACCACAAATACCGATGCGTTTTATTTGTAGCAAGGAGTAATTGTCTGGCAGTTCGGGCAAAGCGATATCGGCGTATTCAAACTCGCCAGGGGCTTTACAAATTAATGTTTTCATGTTATGTGTTTTGTTTATTTTGCTCGCTGATAACGCAGATGCTCGCTGATTTTATCTAATTCTACGAGAATCTTTATGCCACCAGATAACACTGATTTTCACAGATTGATTATTGTTTTATCTGCGATGATTAGCGATATCTGCGAGAACTTCTATTTATTTCTGCGAAAATCTGCGACATCTGCGAGAACCTTGTGTTGTATTTTTTGCCCGCAGATAACACTGATTCTCGCTGATGTTTTACTTCTTTCTGCTACGTTTAACGATTTCTGCGAGAACATTTTTTTATTTCTGCGAAAATCAGCGACATCTGCGAGAACTTCTATTTAATAATATCGGCTTCAAGCAAGCCTGCATCTACCATAGCTTGCCAGAAAGCAGGTGGTATTTGTTTGGTAGCCATCTCTACATTTGGCTTAATTTTTTCTGGCTTTGTTGTGCTTAGCGCTACGCTGCTAACCCCCGCAATATTAAATCCAAAATTGAAACAAGCTTCTGCTGGTTGCACATCAAACTCCTTGCAGATGGCATAAAAGCCATCACGCCAAGCGTACAAAGCTTTGCCTGCTTCTGTAGTTGCATCTACTTCTTGGTAATTATAAAAATTGCTTCCTATTAAAAAGCCACCATTAAAAACCGCAGAATTAATAACAGCTACCCCCTTTTGATGCAGCTCAGCTATAAAGCTAATCAGTTCTTTAGGATGACTGTGCAACGTAAGGCTGTTGGCAATCATTACCCAATCCAATTGTACATCATTCGCAATACGCTGTATCACTTTCCACTGTTTAGAACCCACACCAATAGAGCTTACTTTACCTTGTGCTTTTAAGTCTGCCAAAGCTCTGTATGCTTCTAAAATATCGTGGTATAAAGCCGTTTCTTCAGCCTCGTTGGTAGCAGTTGCAAGGTATTCGTCTGGGTCGTGTACCGATA
>JAAFHG010000345.1 GCA_013297585.1 Chitinophagales bacterium | reverse complement strand
TATATGTGGTATTTTTATTAAGCCACGGCCATCTGGGCTTGGCCTAAAACCAAAGCCATCTGCACCAATTGTAGCATTTGGGTGAATAATGCAATAAGCACCTACAACACATTTTTCACGTACTACCGCACCGCTCCAAATAGTTGTTGCAGCGCCAATTGATGTGTAGTCTAATACCGTTACATTAGGATAAAGCGTTACAGCTTTACCCAATACTACATTTTTACCTATGTAGCAACCGGCACCTATTTGGCAGCCCTCGCCAATAGTTGCTGTGGGATGAATGGTAGCAGTAGTATGAATGGCTGTTTCAAACACTGGCCCCTCTTCTACAAACATTTCTAGTACTATAGCCATTGCCACATCGGCATTTTTTACTTTAATGATGGCCTTATTGATTACAGGTGTTAGGTTTATATCTTCATTAATAATTACTGCGCAAGCCTCGCAAGTATCCCAGTTTTTGGCGTATTTTTTATTACCTATAAAAGTAATTTGCGAAGCATTAGCAAGTTCTAGCTGCTCAGGGCCAGTAATTAATTGGCTGGTATTGCCTAATAGCTCGCCTTTTAAGGCATTGTTAATTTGCTGTATGGTAAATGTTTTCATGGGGTTTGCTTTAAAATATTGTTTTTACAGATGCTTCAAAGTAACAAAAAGCATTTATAGTTTTAAGTCTAATGCTTCTGTTATTTTGTTAAGTATTTATATAATCAAGTTGCGTTAATTTATGGCTGTATAGGTACGGAAATATCTGATATAAGAAGCGTAAGTACTAAAAAATATGCCTAGTGTAAGCGCCATGCAGTTGTGTAAGCGCATAAATGAGTTTTATGGCTATTCATCAATAAAAAACAAGATGATTGTTCTGCTTAGGCGTATTGGAAGACTAAAAAAGAGAATAATTTTACCACTTAGTACTTAGTAACACAAAGGCGTTTATGTACAAAAGACAAATTGATTTTAGTATTTAACCTGTACCTAAAGTAGCGGTTTGGTAAATTATACATAGGTACGCCAAGGCTCATTAAGCTGTTTAATTATAAAACAAGCACAGATATATTGTATTAATATTATATTAAAGCTTTATTTGTGGTGCTTAAATTAACGTATTTTTTACTATTAGTTACTGTATATCAACCTTAGGCCTACCTGGCTTTTTGCCTTTCTTCCTTTGTTTAACCTTACGTAACTCAAGTTTAAACTTTTTCATAAAACTATTGTTCTATTTGCATGAACGCCTTTACCATTAAAGATTTAGAGTTATTGTCGGGCATAAAAGCCCATACCATTCGTATATGGGAACAACGCTATAGTTTTTTAAAACCGCAGCGTACAGACACTAATATTCGCTATTACACTAACGATGAGCTAAAAACCGTATTGAACATTGCCCTGTTAAACAAGTATGGGTTCAAAATATCGCATATAGACCGTATGAGTTATCCTGAAATGAAGGATAAAATTGTATCGCTATCGCAAAGTCAGGCGCAGCAAGAACGTGCTATTAACGATTTGATACACCATATGGTGGATATGAGAATAGAAGATTTTGAAGCCTTGTTAGATGCGCATATCTCGGCTCGTGGTATAGAAAAAACCATTACCCAAATTATTTTCCCTTTTCTAGAACGCATAGGTATTTTATGGCTTACTAACCATATTAACCCCGCACAAGAACACTTGGTTACCAATGTTATTCGCCAAAAATTAATTGTAGGTATAGAAGGTGTAGGTACGCATATTGTTAGTAACAAATCGATGTTGCTTTTTTTGCCAGAGGGCGAGCACCACGAGTTAGGCTTATTGTTTATGTATTATTTATTAAAAGCAAGAGGTGTAAAAGTGATATACCTTGGTGCCAATGTACCACTGAAAGATGTAGAGTTTGTGGCCAACCTTAAAAAGCCTACTTATCTATACACGCACCTTACGGCTGTAGCACAAAACTTTAACTTCGAGAAGTTTTTAGTAAATGCACACCACCGCTTTTTTGATGGTAAATTAATCGTATCGGGCTTGCTTACGCAGCAGTACAAAAAGAAAGTGCCTAGTAATATTTCTTTTAAAAAGTCGCTTGCTGAAGTGATGGAATACTTAGCTACGTTGTAAAAGTTGTATTGGTGAGTAGTATAGTATGATTGATAAGTATATGATGGTGCCTTGTACGTTATGTATAAAGTGGTATAAAAGAAGATGAATTGTAAGAGAATAGGGCCTGTAACTAGTGATAGTTGCAGGTTTTTTTATTGATAAATGTTGCTCTTACACTTGTTCCGCAAGGGCAAGTGAAGCAGAAAAAGACTTTTGCAATGCCTATAAACGCTTGTATCATACGCTTTCAGGTTTCACATCTATGGTCTATCGTCTGTGGACTAACCCATTCACATTAAACAATTCACTATATTGCAATTAAATACTACAAGCAAAACCACTACTTTATGAAGCAACTAATTGTTTTACTAGCTTTTATCACCATGGCAGTAACAGGATTTAGCCAAAGCAATACCATTGAGACTATCATAACCGAAAATCACATAGAAATACCCGGTACAAAGCTGTTAATAATAAAGCCTGATAGCATGTTTACAATAGCCACAGAATATACTGGGCTTACCAATAAGCAATTAAGTGCAGGAATAAATATTACAGAATTGCCAATGTCTTTTAGTGCTGTGCTACCAATGTTCTCAAAAGACATACCATCAAAAGATGGTAAACTAATATTGGAAAAAGATTTAAAAATGAATGGCTACAATGCCAAACTTTATAAAACCACTACTACCAATACATCACTATTAAACCCTGACAAAGAAGGAAGCCCTATTGTATTTTGGCTGCTTATTTATGGCAACGACAATATTTGTTTTACTGTTACAGCTACTTATCCAATCTCAAAAGATAATGCGCTATCAGATAAAATGCAGACGTCGCTGCTCTCATTTATCTACTTAAAAGATAAAGTTGTAGACCCTCTAGAGGGGTTGGTTTTCAAAATCAATTTGAATAATACTCCACTAAAATTCGCAACAACATTGTTGCAAACTGGTGTAATTTTTAATACTGATGGAAAATTTCCTAGTGATGCTGCTGACAGAACGAGTTTTTCGGTGATGATTTTGCCTATTGAAATAGATGCAAAAGAGCAAAAAGAAATGGCTATTAAAACCGTTAAAAACTATAATGACAAAGGTGTAACCCTAGAAGAAGTAAACCCTGTTACGCTAGATGGCTTACATGGTTACGAAGTGATAGGATATGAAAAGAAAAATGGTAAAGATGTGATTTTAAATTACGCTGTTACCCTTTTTGATAAAGAGAGATATTTTATATTAAATGGGCTATCTGAAAAAAATTATCTAGATATGTTCAAGAGAATAAGTAGAACATTTGTATTGAGGAAATAATAGTATTTATAGATGTTTTACACTACCATTCTGTGTCACCCTTTCAATTACTACTTAACTATTTTCTACCATTGACTAACAAACATCAATATCTCTTTATTAAAATCATCATTGCTACCGTTTGGCTAGCGAATGGCTTAATATGCAAGGTACTCAATCTAGTACCTAGGCACGAACTCATTGTTGCTCGCATTTTAGGCAATAGCTATGCAAGACCATTAACCATAATTATTGGGCTTTCTGAAATAATAATGGCGATTTGGACTTTTACCAAGTTTCAATCAAAGCTAAACGCTATTGCACAGATGGCCATAGTGGCAATCATGAACCTGATAGAATTTATGCTAGCGCCAGACCTTTTATTGTGGGGCAAATTCAATGCTTTTTTCGCTTTCCTATTTATTTTACTGGTTTACTACAATGAATTTGTATTGAACAAACAACTCAAAAAAGCATCTAACTAATGGAGTTTTTAAAAAACCATCCTTTTGCAGTAGAAGCATATTTTGAGAGCTCGTTGGTGTTCACTTTTGCCGTGGCAAAAGAAGAATTGCAACACCTAATACCTGAATGCCTAGAACTTGACACATTTGAAGATAAATGGGCTTTTATAGCAGTAGCCATGGTGCAAACAAAAAACTTAAGACCAAAAGGTTTTCCCGCTTTTATGGGTAATGATTTTTTTCTTATCGGCTATCGCATTTTTGTACGATACACTAATAGTGCGGGTAAAAGATTGAGGGGTTTATACATCCTAAAATCTGAGACAGACAAAAAGAAAATGCAGTTTTTGGGAAATATATTCACGCATTACAACTATACCACCACTGATATTTCAAATA
>JAAFHG010000004.1 GCA_013297585.1 Chitinophagales bacterium | reverse complement strand
AACCTAGCAAAAACGAAAAAGATTGGTAAGGCTTAATCTGCTTGTATCAAAACATTTACTAACCAAGATTGTAAATTTGTACAATCATTAGCAAAAAGCACATCATTTAATTATCACATTGTATCATGCAACTATACACTAACTCATTAACACAATACAGCCGATTAATAACCAAAGAAGTAAAGATTGGCGATTTATTGTTAGGTAACAACCATCCTATTCGCTTGCAAACCATGACTACAACTGATACAATGGATACAATTGCAACAGTGGAACAAACCATACGTTGTATAGAAGCAGGTGCAGAATTAGTGCGTATTACAGCGCCATCTAAAAAAGAAGCAGAAAACTTACTCAATATAAAAAACGAATTACGCAAACGTGGTTACAACACACCGCTAATTGCTGATATTCACTTTACACCCAACGCAGCAGAAATTGCCGCAAGAATAATAGAGAAGGTTCGTGTAAACCCAGGTAACTACGTAGATAAAAAGAAGTTTGAACAAATAGATTATACTGACCTTGAATACGCTGAGGAAATAGATAGAATTAGAGAGCGCTTTACACCTTTGGTAAAAATTTGTAAAGAATATGGTACAGCTATGCGAATTGGTACCAATCATGGTAGCTTAAGCGATAGAATTATGAGCCGCTATGGCGATACACCAATGGGCATGGTAGAAAGTGCCATGGAATTTCTAAGAATTGCTCGTGGTGAAAGCTATCATAATATTGTATTGAGCATGAAAGCAAGTAACCCACAAGTAATGGTGCAAGCTTATCGTTTATTGATACAGCAAATGGATGCTGAGTTTGGTGAATGCTATCCTTTACACCTTGGTGTTACAGAAGCTGGTGACGGTGAAGATGGCCGTGTGAAAAGTGCAGCTGGTATAGGTACATTGTTAGAGGATGGTATTGGCGATACAATTCGTGTATCATTAACCGAAGATCCTGAATTTGAAATACCTGTTTGTAAAGATTTGGTGAAACGTTATGCCCCCCAAGCCCCACAAAAGGGTGGTGTCAACAATTCCCCTTTAGGGGTTAGGGGCATCCCTTACTCACCATTTACTTATAGCCGTAGAAAAACATTTGCAGTTAGCAATATTGGCGGTAATCAAGTGCCTGTGGTAATTGCAGACTTGAGCAAGTTAGAAACCATTATACCTGCATCGCTAGAGAGTATTGGTTACAAATACGATGAACCAAGTGACAAATGGAATATTAGTGATGCAGCCGCAGATTATATTTTTACAGGCAAAGCCGAATTAAGTTTTGCACTGCCTGGCACATTAAAAGTTATTACTTGGCCAAATTATAACAATGGTACAAACGATAAAACCAAGTATTTACCAATCTACGATGCGAAAGGTTTTACAGAATCAGAAAGTACAGATAGCAATATCAACTTTGTAATGCTTGATTGCTTTAGCGATGAAACAACCATTAATGATTTCACATTTCTAGAAGAATTGGCTAATAATCCTTCAGTCGTTCTGTGCTTATCATCTACTAATAAAAATGCCATGCAATCTATACGCAGAATGTGTGTAGAATTGATTCAACGAAAAATAGAAAACCCTATTATCATCACTACAGATAGCAATTGGCAAACAACTGATGAACATTTAATTCATTATTCAACAGAAGCAGGTGCTTTATTATTAGATGGCTTTGGTGATGGTGTGTGTTTTGGCATGACAGCAGAAAGCTATCAAAAGTCAGTGGTAAGTAGTCAGCAGTCAATGGGTAGAAATTATAGTAACAATACTTCTGTAGAGCAATTTATTAATTCTACCGCCTTTTCTATTTTACAAGCAACACGTACAAGAATTTCAAAAACTGAATATATTTCTTGCCCTAGCTGTGGTAGAACGCTATTTGATTTACAAGAAACCACTGCTAAAATAAGAACCGTAACCAACCACTTAAAAGGTGTAAAAATTGCCATTATGGGTTGCATTGTAAATGGTCCTGGTGAAATGGCAGATGCTGATTTTGGCTATGTTGGTAGTGGTGTAGGCAAAATAACCTTGTACCGAGGTAAAGAAGTCGTGAAGAAAAATATAGACAGCGAAATTGCTGTAGCAGAATTGATTAATCTGTTGAAAGAAAGTGATGCTTGGGTTGAGCCTTCACTAAGTTAAACTACGTCACTGCGAGGTACGAAGCAGTTTGCATTCAAATTAAAATAATCAGCAATTATTTTACATATTGACCAATTGGCAAGCGGTTAGCAATACTTCTTGCCAATGTCATTTCATCTGCATATTCTAATTCACCACCAAAAGCGATACCACGTGCTATAGTAGTAACCCTACAAGGCAAGTGGCTTATTTTTCTTTGGATATAATAAATGGTTGTATCGCCTTGAATATTTGGGTTTAGGGCAAATAATAATTCTTCTGTTTGTTCAGCTTCTACCCTGTTTACTAAGGTTTCTATATTTAATTGGTCAGGACCAATACCATCAAGCGGCGAAATAATACCACCTAACACATGGTAAGTACCACTAAACTGTTGCGTACTTTCGATAGCTATTACATCGCGAATATTTTCTACTACGCAAATTAGATTTTGCTTTCTTGCAGTATTACTACAAATGCTACATAACGGGCCATCACTTACATTAAAACAACGCTGGCAAAACTGAATATCGCGACGCATTTTAGCTATGGTTTCACCAAAATGTTGCACATCGTTTACATCTTGTTTTAATAAATGCAATACCAAACGCAGGGCTGTTTTTTTTCCAATACCAGGTAGTTTGGCAAATTGAGCCACTGCATTTTCAAGTAAGCTAGAAGGTAATTGCATCAACAATATTTCACACAAAGAAACAAAGAAGTTTCACACAAAGAAACAAAGGATACAATGGTCGCTAAGAACATTAATATTAAAAATAGTTTATAATAAATTACTACTAATAAAGTATGTCTTTGTGTGCTTAGCCTTCTTTGTTCCTTTGCGTGAAACTAATCCTTAACCAAATTTTCATAAATATTTAGTCAATAATCTGTATAATCTATATACATTTACACCTTCAAACAAAAACAACAAATAAAAAGCAGTTGAAAAACACAACTTCATATCAAACAGCAGTACAGTTTTTACCTGTACTGCCTGCTTTTAATCCGCAACCCAGACGTGGTTGCTGATAGGACGAGCAATTGGCAGTTGCCCCTATCAGTGAACCTTCCCCAACTTTCAAACACTTTTTTGCAAGTGTTGACGTTTTAACAAGCATCGCTCATTTATTTAATTTTTTAAGTTGGAACAGCAGGATATTATTGTTCGTGTGGCTAATCATCTCGATACGCATTATGCGCTTCGTATTACTGACGAAATGGAATCATCGGCAAAAGCTCGAGGTACTGGTATAGCTAAGCGTAGCCCAGAATATATAGCTAAAAAAATGTTAGAAGATAAGGCCGTTATTGCGCTTATGCCTAGTGGCCAATGGGTGGGTTTTTGCTACATAGAAGAATGGAGCCACGGTAAGTTTGTAGCTAATAGTGGTTTAATTGTATCTCCAGAATTTAGAAAAAGTGGTGTTGCAAAATTAATTAAGAAGAGAGTCTTTGAACTTTCGAGAGAAAAATACCCAAGCGCTAAAATATTTGGCTTAACTACAGGCTTAGCTGTGATGAAAATTAACAGCGACCTTGGTTACGAACCTGTTACTTATAGTGAGTTAACAGACGATGAAGAGTTTTGGGCAGGCTGCAAAAGCTGTGTCAATTATGACATATTAATGAGCAAAGGCCGCAAAAACTGTATGTGTACCGCCATGCTATTTGACCCAGCAGATAAAGCAGAACCAAAAGAAACCGCGGCAGATTTTGAAGAGAACTCTAGCCTGTATGAACGATTTTCAAGACTTAAACAAAGCAAATTATTGCAATGGTTTTTGAAAAGGAATGAACAGTCTAAAACAGTAACAAAATCTAAATCATTTTTCAACTTTTTCACTAGTTAATAATAAACTGATTACATAAAAGAATTTACAAAATGGCTCAAGAAAATAAGCAAGTAGTTTTAGGTTTTAGTGGTGGTTTAGACACTACTTTTTGTGTAAAATATTTAACAGAAGACAGAGGTTTTGATGTACACAGTGTAATTGTAAACACAGGTGGTTTTAGTGAAGAAGAATTGGTACAAATAGAAGCACACGCTTACAAACTCGGTGTAAAAACACACACAACCGTAAATGCTGTTGAAGGTTATTACGATAGCATTATTAAATATTTGATTTACGGTAATGTTTTAAAAAACAATACTTATCCCTTAAGTGTCAGTGCTGAGCGTTTAAGCCAAGCATTACACATTGCTGAACATGCTAAAAAACTAAATGCGGTTGCAGTTGCACACGGTAGTACTGGTGCAGGTAACGATCAGGTGCGTTTTGATATGATTTTCCATATCATGATTCCTGGTGTTGAAATTATTACGCCAATTCGTGATTTAAAATTAAGTCGTGAAGAAGAAATTGAGTATTTGAAGAAAAAAGGTGTTGATATGAACTTTGAAAAAAGCTTGTACAGCATTAATAAAGGTTTGTGGGGCACAAGTGTAGGTGGTAAAGAAACCCTACAAAGCAAAGGCATGTTGCCAGAAAGTGCATGGCCTACACAAGTAACAAAAACAGATGCTGAAGAAGTGACACTAAGCTTTGTAAAAGGAGAATTAACAGCTGTAAATAGTCAATCTTTCGATCATCCTGCAAAAGCCATACAATATTTACAAACAATAGCGGGTGCTTATGGTGTGGGTAGAGACATACACGTTGGTGATACTATTATTGGTATTAAAGGCCGTGTAGGTTTTGAAGCTGCTGCACCAATGCTTATTTTAAAAGCACACCATGCTTTAGAAAAACATGTGCTTACCAAATGGCAGCTTAACTGGAAAGATCAATTAGCACAATTTTATGGTAACTGGTTACATGAAGGTCAAATTTTAGACCCAGTAATGCGAGACATAGAAGCATATTTAAGCAATAGTCAGCAAAATGTAACTGGTGATGTATTTGTACAATTGATGCCATACCGTTTTCAAGTAATAGGTATAGAAAGTGCGTACGATTTAATGAGTGCTAAGTTTGGTAAATACGGTGAAATGAACACTGGCTTTACTGGTGAAGATGTAAGAGGTTTTAGTAAAATTTTCGGTAACCAAACTTCTATATGGAACAAGGTTAATGCCCCCAACCCCTAAAGGGGAGTAAAAAGGCATTAGCTAAAATATCATTATTAAATTATGGAAGAAAGTCAAACTAATAGCGCATTCGATACCTCCCCTTTAGGGGCTAGGGGTGTCATTCGTGCTGGCATTATAGGTGGTGCTGGCTATACAGGTGGTGAATTAATTCGTTTATTAATCAATCATACAGAAGTTGAAATAGCATTTGTACAAAGCGGTAGTAATGCTGGCAATGTATTAAGTAAAGTACACACTGATTTAATTGGCGAAACGGATATTCTTTTTTCTGCAACACATCATTATGATGTAGATGTTATTTTCTTTTGTGCTGGTCATGGTGAGGCAAAGAAATTCGTACAAGAAAACGATATTCCAAGCCATATTAAACTGATAGATATTGGTAACGATTTTCGTTTAGCTGCAGATGCTTCTATTAAAGGTAGAAACTTCGTTTACGGTTTACCAGAAATTAATAGAGTAGCAATTGAGCAAGCTGCTAGTGTTGCCAATCCTGGATGCTTTGCTACAGCTATACAATTGGGTTTGTTACCATTTGCAAAAGCGGGCTTACTAGACAATGTAGATGTGTATACTACAGGTATTACTGGTAGCACAGGTGCTGGTCAAAGCTTAAGTGCTACATCACATTTTAGCTGGAGAGCTAATAATATTTCACCTTATAAAACCTTAACACATCAGCATTTGGGCGAAATCATGCAATCATTACACCAAGAAGCTGGCAGCGATGCATCTTTAGCAGCAATCAATTTTGTGCCTTGGCGTGGCGATTTTAGCCGAGGTATTTTTATCAGTTCTACTTTTAAATTTAAAGGTGAAAAACAAGCCGTGATTGATGCGTTTGAAACTGCTTATAACAACGAACCTTTTACCAAAAAATCATCCTCTGCAATTCATTTAAAACAAGTAGTTAACACTAATAAATGTGTTATTAATATTGAAATTGTGTCTTCCACAATTGTTGTGCATTCTGTAATTGATAATTTATTAAAAGGTGCTTCTGGTCAAGCAGTGCAAAATATGAACTTGATGTTTGGCTTTGATGAAACACTTGGCTTACGTTTAAAGCCTACTGGCTTTTAATTCGTGTAATTCTTTAAAATTAGTGTTGTAAAATGAAACTATTTGACGTTTATCCGCTTAATAATATCACCATTACTAAAGCTTTAGGCAGTAATGTTTGGGACGAAAATGGCACACAATACTTAGACATGTATGGTGGTCATGCTGTTATTAGCATTGGTCATACGCATCCTCATTGGGTAAAAAGTATTGAAGAACAATTGGAAAAAATTGCCTTCTACTCGAACTCTGTAATTATTCCTTTACAGAAGCAACTAGCAGAAAAATTAGGTAAGGTTAGTGGCAAGGAAGATTACCAATTATTCCTTTGTAATAGCGGTGCTGAAGCCAATGAAAACGCTTTAAAATTGGCAAGCTTTCATAATGGTAAAAAAAAGGTTATTGCTTTTTCTAAATCATTTCATGGTCGTACTTCTTTGGCTGTGGCTGTAACTGATAATCCTTCTATTGTTGCACCAATTAACGAAACAGAGAATGTTATCTTTTTACCTTTTAATAATGAAACTGCCTTAAAAACTTGCTTTGAAGAACAAGGCAATGATATTTCTTCAGTAATTATTGAAGGTATACAAGGTGTTGGTGGTATTATTGAAGCTAATAATAGCTTCATACAATTAATTCGGTCTTTATGTGACCAATACAATGCAGTTTTTATTGCAGATAGCGTACAATGTGGCTATGGCAGAAGCGGTTTATTTTTTGCCCACGACCATGCTGGTGTAAATGCAGATATTTATTCAATGGCAAAAGGTATGGGTAATGGTTTTCCTATTGGTGGTGTTTTAATTGCACCACACATTAAACCCAAATATGGTTTGCTAGGTACTACGTTTGGTGGTAATCAATTGGCTTGTGCTGCAGCTTTAGCAGTTTTAGATGTAATTGAACAAGATAATTTACTTGCAAATGCTGCAAGTGTTGGTACTTATTTACAAGAAGAATTGAAAAAAATTACTGCTTTACAAAATGTACGTGGTAAAGGTTTGATGATTGGTTTTGATGTGCCTGAAGCATTAAAAGATTTAAAGAAAACTTTATTAACAGAGTTTAAAGTGTTTACTGGCGAAGCCAAACCAAATGTCATTCGTTTATTACCATCATTAGCATTAACAAAAGCACAAGCTGATGAATTTTTGGTAGCGCTGAAAAGTGCAATTGAATATTTAACACCCCAACCCTAAAGGGCGTTAAGGAAATCAGAAAAATCCATTTAATCATTCTAAATCAACGTTCAGACAAATAAAAAAATCCCGCAGGTTTTGCGGGATTAGCAGTTGGTTTTGGTTGCCAAATCTATAAGCGACTATCAATTTCGGTACTTAACAAAGTAAAAATCTCATCTACAGAGCCTTCGCCTTGGATGTTTTTTACTTTATCAAATTGTTGGTAATAATCTGCTACCGCAGAAGTTTTCTTGCGATATTCAGCAATTCTAGCAGTTATGACAACATCATTTGTATCATCGCTGCGTCCACTTGTTAATCCTCTATTTAAAAGACGTTTTACAAGTTCCTGTTCAGAAACTTCTAGTGCTAGTACAATACCTATTTCTGTTCCTTTTAATTGTAATAATTTATCTAATGCAGATGCTTGTGCAGTTGTTCGTGGAAAACCATCAAACAAAAAACCTTTTGCAGCAGGATTTGCTTCTAAAGCAGAACTAATCATACCAATTACAACTTCATCTGGTACAAGTTCACCTTTATCCATAATACTTTTAGCTTCTAAACCAAGTGGTGTACCAGCTGCAATTTCTCTGCGTAAAATATCACCTGTAGACAAATGAATTAAACCATATTTTGCAATTAGCATTTCACTTTGGGTACCTTTTCCACTACCAGGAGGACCAAACAAAATAATGTTGAACATTGTAAGTAAAGGAGTTGCTTGAGAAGCAAATATACATCTTGCAACTAAAACTGTTTCCAAATTGTTAAAACCGGTATATTTTGTAAGAAATTATAGTTGTAACGTCATTAATAGAAACAAACAGTACATTTAATAACAACTATATCGCCACCAAAAGCGTATATCATAAAAACGACAATATGAAATTATATCAGATAGCTTTATTAGTAACTTTAACTTTTCAAAGTTGCTATTCGCAAAACAGTAATACAAAAAAAGAGATTATGGAAAATGATAAAAAAAATTCTGTTTATTCAAAAACAGATAGTAGTAAAATAACGCTGAAAGATGAGGAATGGAAAAAAATATTAAGCCCAGAAGTGTACCAGGTAGCTAGGCAAAAAGGTACAGAAAGGCCATATACCAGTAAATTCGAAAGTTCAAAAGAAATAGGTACTTATTACTGCGCTGTATGTGGAAATCCTTTGTTTAAAAGTGATACAAAATTTGAAAGTGGTTGTGGTTGGCCTAGTTTTTATGAACCTATCAGTAAATCATCTATGATTTATTTACCAGATAATAGCTACGGCATGAAACGTACAGAAGTTGAGTGTAGTAGATGTAAATCGCATTTAGGCCATGTGTTTGAAGATGGTCCACCACCAACAGGCTTACGTTATTGCATTAATGGTGTGGTATTAGATTTTGAAAAAGCAAAAGCCGCAGAGAAAAAATATAACGAGGGCGAAAAGCATTAAACAATAAATCCCCTGTTACAAAAAGAGGGAATTTCAATTAAGAAATTTCCTCTTTTACATTTATAAACTATCTTCTTTTGCTAACTCTTCTTGCTCAGCATTTTCTCGCACCATATCAATGATCCAGTCTTTTCGTTTTAACTCAAAATTGGTACCTAAATATAGCCTACGTACTTGTTCGTCTTCAGCAAGTTGCTCAGCAGTACCATGTTTAAATATTTTTCCTTCAATTAGTAAATAAGCTCTATCGCAAATAGACAAAGTTTCATTAACGTTATGATCTGTAATTAAAATACCAATGTTTTTATACTTCAATTTTGCAACTACTGCTTGAATATCTTCAACCGCAATTGGATCAACACCTGCAAAAGGTTCATCCAGTAAAATAAATTTGGGATCTACAGCTAATGCACGGGCTATTTCAGTTCGTCTTCTTTCGCCACCACTTAAACTATCACCGTTATTTTTTCGCACATGATGCAAATTAAATTCGCTTAATAATGTTTCTAACTTTTCGTGACGCTCTTTTTTGTTCAATTTCGTCATTTCAAGAACAGCCATAATATTATCTTCTACACTCAACTTTCTAAACACACTAGCTTCTTGTGGTAAATAACCAATACCCATTTGTGCTCGTTTATACATGGGTAATTTTGTAATATCAACTTCATTTAAAAATACTTTACCATCATCTGGTTTTATTAAACCCACTACCATGTAAAAAGTAGTGGTTTTACCAGCACCATTTGGGCCTAACAAACCTACAATTTCGCCTTGCTTTACTTCTACCGAAACCTTGTTAACAACGGTACGTCCTTTATAACTTTTTTGTAAATTGGTAGTATGTATGGTTAAACTCACAGTAAATCTATTTTAACAAAAATAAACGTTCTACACTACTGTGTAAAATGATTATGGTTACTTTAAAGATTGTTTACCAATTGTATAAAAGCAATAAAACACCGAATTGTGTAGCATTTATGGGCTTTATAGCAGCATATTTGGTTCAAATAGCCACAATCTTTTAATCATTGGTTTATATTGCAGCCCTATAATTGAGAAGATGAAAGTAACAGACCACATTGCACAGGCAAAAGATACCTTGGTTTCTTTTGAGGTATTACCACCGTTAAAAGGTAAAACCATTACTACTATTTACGACCATTTAGATCCTTTAATGGATTTTAAACCAAGTTGGATAAATGTGACTTATCACCGCAGCGAAACCATGTTTAAAAAAAAGCTTGATGGTACGTTTGAAAAGGTAGAAGTAAGAAAAAGACCAGGTACAGTAGGTATTTGCGCAGCGGTAATGAACCACTATCAAATTGATGCGGTGCCACATATTATTTGTGGTGGTTTTACCAAACGTGAAACTGAAGATGCATTAATTGACCTAGACTTTTTAGGTATTGACAATGTGTTGGTATTACGTGGTGATGCTGCTAAAAACGAAGCTAGCTTTGAGCCAGAACCAGATGGTCATAAATATGGCATTGATTTATTGAAGCAAGTAACCAATATGAATCATGGTATTTATATTGATGAAGACATAAAAAATGGTGGTAAAACTAAATTTTGCTCTGGTGTAGCCGGCTACCCTGAAAAACATTTTGAAGCACCAAACTTAGAAATTGATTTACAGCGCATGAAAGAAAAAGTAGATGCTGGTGCAGATTACATTATGACACAAATGTTTTTTGACAATCAAAAGTTTTTTGATTTTGTAAAAGCATGTAGAGATATGGGCATTACAGTGCCAATTATTCCAGGTTTAAAACCATTGACTAATAAAAAACAATTGTCTGTTTTACCAAGAATATTTCATGTAGATATTCCTACAGATTTAAGCAATGCTATTATGAAGTGCAAAACAGATGCTGAATGTGAACAAGTTGGTACTGAATGGTTAATAGCACAAAGCAAGGAATTAAAAGCCTTTGGTGTACCAGTATTACATTACTATACTTTGGGTAAACCAAAAGTGATTTATAACGCAGTGAAGGAGGTATTTTAACCGCTGATTAGTGGTGATTAAATGATGTTCCATGATTATTTCATGGAACATTTTTATTTGTATGAATAAGTGTCAATTTGATTCAAATATCCATTTTTATGATACTGAAGTCTTAGAATAAGTCTATTTTTTTCATCATACTTGTTAACTGTAGTTGTTAATCCAAAGTGATTTTTGATTGATATAATATTGTCATTTCTATCTTTTTCGATAGTTTGTAATTCTTCATTTTCTTCACTCTTATTTGTCCATAAAGGAACAGATTTACCCTCTTTTATTAAATATTTCAAAACAACGGTTTTAGCAGAATCCTCTTTGAACATTTTTAATTGACTAGTTTCTATTATTGTATCCCCGATATACTGATACTTTTCTAAAAATCCGATATATGGAATAACACCATCATCACTAGAATAAACAGTTCTTGTAGATAATTTTCCAGAACTATTATACTTATAATCTACAGAATCTTTAATATTTAGTACTGGTGGATTTTCTATTTCTTTTATAACTAATCTTTCCTTGTTATAATAATACGTTGTAGAATTCTGTAATTTACCCAAATAGTTGTATATAGTACTTTTAAACTTTAGGCCATTTTTAAAAGAATCAATTTGCGCAAAGGCAGGATTTGTAAAATTTATAATAGAATCAACAGAATGATTTTTGTAGGTGTTATTTATGTAGAAACACTTGTGTACACAGCAATAATCTTGTGAATACCCTTTTAAAAAAATAAAAAGAGATAAAAATATTAATGATATTTTTTTAAAAATCATAACACATCGTTGTATCATTATTAATCTGCGGTTGCCTATCCTATCAACCCAGCAGCTCTACTTATTTCAAGCATTCTATCCATTGGCTTTTTAGCTGCTAGGCGTAAATTCTCTTCCATTAATATTTCTGGTAGTTCGTACTTCATGCACAAATACAATTTTTCAAGTGTATTCAGCTTCATGTAAGGACAATCGTTACAAGCACAATTGTTATTGGGCGGTGCAGGAATAAAAGTTTTTTCAGGTGCATCTTTCTGCATTTGGTGCAAAATCCCCGTTTCTGTTGCTACAATAAATTCTTGCACATCACTAGCCACAGCATATTTTAATAATTGCGTAGTGCTGCCAATATAATCTGCTATTTGTAATACGGCTTCCTCACATTCTGGGTGTGCAATCATCTGTGCTTTAGGATGACGTAGTTTTAATTTGGTGATTTTTTCCAAGCTAAAAATTTCATGCACCATACATGCACCGTTCCAAAGCAACATATTTCTGCCCGTCTTTTTATTCAAATAAGCACCCAAGTTTTTATCTGGTGCAAAAATGATCGGTTGCTCTTTAGGTAAGCTGTCAATTATCTTCTCTGCATTGCTACTTGTACAGATAATATCGCTCAAGGCTTTTATCTCTGCCGTGCAGTTAATGTAAGATATCACTAAATGGTCCTTATGCTGCTCTTTAAAGGCCTTAAACAAGTTTGCAGGGGCTGAGTCAGCAAGCGAACATCCTGCCTTTAAATCGGGCAGCAAAACCTTTTTGCTTGGATTAAGAATTTTTGCCGTTTCTGCCATAAAATGAACACCTGCAAAAACAATCATATCAGCATCGGTGCTTTGTGCTTTTTGCGCAAGCCCTAAACTATCACCAATATAATCTGCCACATCTTGAATATCGGGCTCTTGATAAAAGTGTGCCAATACAATGGCGTTCTTTTCTTTTTTCAATTTTTCAATCTCTGCAAAGAGATCAAGCCTTGGATCTAAAGCAATATCTAAAAACCCTTTTTCTGAAATCTGTTGTGTTGCTGTTTCAATGTTCATAACTACCGTAGTATTCTTATAATAATACATTATTTCTATAACCCACTATTATTATTATGGGTGTTAATTTCGGGATAACTTACTTATCCCCACGGTGCGAAGTTAATTAGCTCAGGCTTATGCACTTAAACCCACAAATAATTAACATTTGCAAATGCTTACTATTGTTATGTATTAATGCGTTTTAAACATTTGTGGATGAACGTTAAGCAGTTTACACACATTAAGTAATCCACAGCTTATTAATACGAGACTAACAGGGATAACTAAGGATAAAAATATGCCCCTTAAACTTTTTTTCTGTTTTGCCAAACGCAGTTAATCTATTTCTACCCACAAAATTTTTTGTAAAAATTGAGGTTATACCCTGTGTTACCAAATTATTAACAACCACACTGTGGGTAAATTTTTTCAACTTTTTTTTGGTTTGTATACCCTGCAATTTTTCTAAAACAGGCCAAAGGTTTGTACACATATGTAATGCGCTACACGATTTGTTTTGACTATTTTTTCCACAATTTGTGTAAACGCATTATTCCCCTATTTTTGCCATCCTTAAAAATTTCACTAATACAAATATTATGTCTGTTATTCAAACGATTCGTGACAAAGGTGGTTGGATCATGATTACCTTTATAGCACTAGCCTTAATTGCATTTGTACTACAAGATAGAGGTCTTGCAGGAAAAGATGGTGGTATTTTTGGTAGTACCTCTACTTTAGGTAAAGTAAATGGTGTAACTATAGATAGAACCGATTTTGATAATGAATTGGCTTTTACCGAAAAAATGTATGGTCAGCAAGCTGGCACACGTGAACAATTAATAAGTGGTGTTTGGGCACAAGATGTAGATAAAATCATTTCACAACAAGAGTATGATAAACTTGGTCTTTCTGTTGGTGATAAAGAATTATCAGATGTATTGTTCGATCCAAATTTATCTCCTTTAAAAAGAGAATTTACCGACCCTAAAACGGGTGAGTTTAAAGTAGCCGATGCAAAAAATGCTTTTGCACAAATTAAAAAAAGCAAAAACGCTGAGCAAGTTGAGATGATTAACAAAGCGTACTTAGAGCCAACTGTACAAAATACGTTGCGTCAAAAATATGCTGCCCTATTACAAGGTGCCGCTTATGCACCAAAATGGTTAGTAGAAAAAACACAAGCAGATAATGGCGCCGTTGCTTCTATTAGTTATGTGGCTGTACCATATGCTTCTATTGTAGATACTGCTACAAAAATATCTGACGATGAAATTTTAGCTTACGCTAAAAAGCACCATAAAGAATATGATAGAGACGAAGAAAGCAGAATGATTAGTTATGTTGGCTTTGCAACTACACCAAGTGGTGCAGATAGTGCTGCAACTTTAAATCAAATTAATGCCCTAAAAGCAGATTTTGCTGCTACACAAGATGCCAAAACTTACTTAGGTAAAGTAGGTAGCGATATGCAATTTTATGATAGCTACCTAAGCAAGTCTAAAATGCAACAAGCTAATAAAGATAGTATCACGGCTTTAGGTGTTGGTCAAATTTATGGTCCTTATTTAGATGCTAGCAACTATACTATAGCTAAAATGGTTGGTGTAAAACAATGGCCAGACAGTGTGAAAGTTCGTCACATTTTAGTTTCTACTGCAGATCCAAGAAGTGGTCAACAATTAAAACCAGATAGCGTTGGTAAAAAATTAATTGACAGTATTGAACTAGCTATTAAAGGTGGTGCAAATTTCGATTCTTTATGTGCTAAGTACTCTGATGATGGTACAAAAGATAAAGGTGGTGTGTACGATTATTTTCCTCAAGGGCAAATGGTAGGTGCTTTTAACGATTTTTCTTTTGATAAACCAGTAGGTACTAAAGGTGTGGTTAAAACAGAATATGGTTACCACTACATAGAAGTTTTAGGTCAAAAAAACCCACAAACTGCCTACAAAGTAGCTTATTTATCTAAAGCAATTATTGCAAGTAACGAAACCGTTGCTGCTGCACAAACGGCGGCATCTCAGTTTGCAGCTACCAGCAAAAATAAAAAAGCGTTTGACGAAAATGCGTTGAAACTAAACAAGCAACCAATGCCATCTGGCGATATTAAACCTATGGATTTCTCGGTACCTGGTATTGGTGCTGGTAACGATGCTCGTAAAATGGTAAGATGGGTGTACGATGGTAATGCTGGTGATATTTCTGAACCATTTGAACTAGGTGATAAATATGTAGTAGCAGTAATTACAAGTGTTAATAAAGCTGGCTTACCTTCTGCTGCAGCCTTACGTCAACAAGTAGAACCACAAGTACGTAACGAGAAAAAAGCAAAACAAATTATTGATACCAAATTTAAAGGTGCTACACTAGAAGCTATTGCAACAAGTGCAGGCAGCGCAGTACAACGTGTAGATAGCGTATTATTTAGTAATCCATTTATACCAGGTGTAGGTATGGAACTAAAAGTGGTAGGTGCTGCATTTAATGCTGGTTTAAAAGGTAAAGTAAGTGAAGCAATTGCTGGTAACAGTGGTGTGTTTGCAGTACGTGTAGAAAACATAGCTGATAAAGCAGCAGTAACTACAGATGCAAATGCAATAAAACAATCATTATTACAATCTCAAAAAATGGCTGCTTACAGAAGTAGTGAAGCTTTAAAGAAAGCAGCTGTAATTAAAGACAATAGAGCTAAATTTTATTAGTAGATGTCTCGCGTCCTTGCGGCGAGGCACGAAGCAATCTAATTGCAACTGCTTCCTTTGTCATAGAGGCGTTTAAAAACTTTTAAAAAGCCTCCCGCTAAAAACGGGAGGCTTTTTGTTTCTGATAGCGAAACTAGTACGGCTGTAATAAGTTGTAATTTTGACCTCTATTATTTAAACACAGTTATGTCTGATATTATTGTAAATAAAGTAGCCGAAAGCGGACTCATTACGTTCGATTTAGAAGAATTTTACCCCAAAGGTGACATTGCTGTTTTCGACCTAAAAGAATACCTTTTCATGGGTTTAATTTTAAAAGAGAAAGATTATCGTGCTGCTTTACTAGCCACCGATTGGACACAATACCAAGATAAATACGTAGCCATTACTTGCACCGCCGATGCCATTATACCTATGTGGGCCAATATGCTTGCAGCCAGCTATTTGCAACCAGTAGCAAAAGATGTGGTGTTTGGCAACGAACAGCAACTAATAACCAATGTACTTACCAAAAATTTAGCCGTAGTAAAAGGTGAAGAATATACCGATAAACGTGTGGTAGTAAAAGGCTGTGGCGATATTGCCATACCAGAAACCGCCTATGTAGACATTACCAACAAACTGCGCCCATTTGCCAAAAGTATTATGTATGGTGAGCCTTGTAGTACCGTACCTATCTACAAAAAACGATAATTTTTATTGTCTTTGAATTTTTAGTATATTATTACTAAGCAATCAAAACTTTATCTTTGCCGTCCTTTTTAAGGTGGGTAAAAGCCCAATAATATATCTAGCCGATGCAGTGAGTGACACAACGAAGTTGATAAGTATTACCACAGCTGGTTACCAAAACAAAAGCCATGTTTAACAACAGAACAAAAATTAAAGCTCTACTTGCAAGTGAGCAAACGGGTCACGAAGTGATTGTAATGGGTTGGGTTCGTACGTTTAGAAACAACCAGTTTATAGCCTTGAACGATGGTAGTACCAATAATAATTTGCAAGTAGTAATAGCACTAGGCTTAGTAGATGACGAAACGCTGAAACGCTTAACCACAGGCACTTCTATTAAAGTTACAGGTACTGTGGTATCGAGCTTAGGTAAGGGCCAATCGGTAGAAGTAAAAGCAACCACATTAGAGATTTTAGGTGATAGTGATGCTGAAAAATATCCTTTGCAGCCTAAAAAACACAGCCTTGAGTTTTTACGTGAAAAAGCACATTTGCGTTTTAGAACCAATACGTTTGGTGCTATTTTTCGTGTGCGTCATTCATTAGCTTTTGCGGTGCATCAGTTTTTTAATAATCGTGGTTTTGTGTACTTACACACACCTATTATTACCGCTAGCGATGCAGAAGGTGCAGGTGAAATGTTTAGAGTAACAACCTTACCAATGGATGGTAGTGCATCAAAAAATGAAGATGGTAACATTAACTATGGTGAAGATTTTTTTGGTAAAAGCACCAACCTTACGGTAAGTGGCCAGCTTGAAGGCGAATTGGGCGCTATGGCTTTTAGCGATATTTATACATTTGGCCCTACGTTTAGAGCCGAAAATAGTAACACGGCTCGTCACTTAGCCGAATTTTGGATGATTGAGCCAGAAGTTGCATTTAACGATCTTGAAGACAATATGGATTTGGCAGAAGATTTTATCCAATACTTGATAAAATACGTAATGGAAAACAACAAGGAAGACCTTGAGTTTTTAGACCAACGCTTAGCTGAAGAAGAAAAACAAAAGCCGCAAAACGAACGTCAAGAGTTTGGCTTGTTAGAAAAATTGAAGTTTGTTACTGATAGTAAATTTGAGCGTGTCACTTATACCGAAGCCATTCAAATTTTGTTGGATTCGCCACATTACAAAAAGAAGAAGTTTAAATACGAAGTTGGTTGGGGTATTGATATGCAAAGCGAGCACGAACGTTACTTGGTAGAAAAACATTTTAAAAAGCCAGTAATTGTAACCAATTACCCTGCACATATCAAATCGTTTTATATGCGCCTAAACGATGGTTGCGAAGAAGGTAAACAAACCGTAGCAGCGATGGATATTTTAGCGCCAGGTATTGGCGAGATTGTAGGTGGTAGCCAAAGAGAGGAACGCTTAGAAAAATTAGAAGCTCGTATGGCAGAAATGCATATACCAGCGGACGAAATGAGCTGGTATTTAGATACACGCAGGTTTGGTAGCGTACCACATGCAGGCTTTGGCCTTGGCTTTGAGCGTATGGTATTATTTGTAACCGGTATGACGAATATTAGAGACGTAATACCTTTTGCAAGAACACCTAAGAACTGTGAATTCTAAACACGTCCCGATAGCTATTGGGATTAAAAGCAATTAAACACATATAAAAATAATACATTGTGTTCGTTGTCTTCTTGGTTTTTTTTTGTGAAATTTTTAATTATTGAGGCCTGCTAAGTAAACTTTAGCAGGTTTCTTTTTGTTACTATATCATCCAAGTATTTATTACAATCGTATTTATAAGCATGAGTAATCAACACATTCAGCAGTTACAGGTAGCCATTGCACCACATAGGGCACAATTGGTTCAACATCCATTGTATAGTCGGTTACAAACTATTCCTCAAATACAGTTATTTACAACGTACCATGTATTTGCGGTATGGGATTTTATGAGTTTGTTAAAAGCGCTACAGCAAAACCTTACTTGCACTACCACACCTTGGGTACCTGTAGGCAATGCTAATACTAGATATTTAATTAACGAAATAGTATTGGGTGAAGAAAGTGATGTAGATGAATATGGCAATCGTACCAGCCATTTTGAACTGTACCTAAAAGCAATGCAACAGCTTGGTGCAGAAACCGCAGTTATTGAACAATTATTGGCTTACATAGTTAATGGTGTAGATGTAATTACCGCTTTGGATAAATTACAAATGCCCGAAGCCGTCAAAGCATTTGTAGGTTTTACGTTTGATATTGTACGTAATCAACCAGCATATGTACAAGCAGCGGTATTTACTTTTGGCAGAGAAGATTTAATACCAGATATGTTTTTAGGATTGGTAAGAGATTTATCGGCTAGCCATCCCGAACAAGTAAGCACTTTAAAATACTATCTAGAACGCCATATTGAGGTAGATGGTGACCATCACAGCCACTTAGCTATGGAAATGGTAGCTGAATTATGTGGTAACGATTCTGCAAAATGGCAAACGGCTACTGAAGCATCTATTATGGCTTTGCAAAAGCGCTTATTACTTTGGAATGCCATTAGCCAAAAGCTAGAAGAAGCGATTGCATTTGTATAAGAAAAATAATTTTAAGATTTCTGCAAAAAAACCATCAGATTATTTTACTAATTGCAAACTAGCTATTATATTTGCAGCCCTTTACGGATGGTGCGGTAGCTCAGTCGGTAGAGCAAAGGACTGAAAATCCTTGTGTCGCCGGTTCGATCCCGGCTCACACCACAACAAAATCAAGCCTTTCAGCGTAAAAACTGAAAGGCTTTTTTCTTTTGGTACAACATACGTAAAATATAGTAGTTTTATTTAATTTTTACGGATTAAAAGATACTTAGCTGATGTTGTTTCTTTCATTTTCTAAAACCAATAAGTAGCTTGTACTTCTACCACCACTTTTATCTTTAACCAAAATGCCAAGTTCTATTAAATGCTGAATATCTCTTAAAGCTGTGTCACTAGAACACTTACAAATTTTTGCCCATTTGGAAGAGTTCAGCTTACCCTCAAATCCATCCAGTAATTTGTTCAGCATCAATTTTTGCCTGTCATTCAAATTATCTTTTAAATGAACGTCCCAAAACTGTGCTTTCTGTAATATAGCAAACAGTGTTGTCTCTGTGGTGCTTAACGCCCTATTCAGGCAGCCAAAGAACCAAGCCAACCAAGATGTAATATCAAGTGTCCCCTTTTGTGTTTGCTCCAATATATCGTAATAGTCATTTCTTTCCTTTTGAATTTGTGCCGACATGCTATAGAAGCGTTGCGAACTGCCATCAGCACGGGCAAGCTGCATATCAGCAATCGTCCGTGCGATACGCCCATTGCCATCCTCAAACGGGTGGATGGTAACAAACCATAAATGAGCAATCGCCGCTTTAAGTACAGGGTCGTTTTCTGTGTTGTTATTAAACCATTCGAGAAACTGTTGCATTTCACTTTCAAGCAGCCTAGCTGCTGGTGCTTCAAAATGTACTTTTTCTTTTTCTATAGAACCTGATACAACTTGCATCGGTCCTTTATCATCTAACCGCCAATTGCCTACTTTAATTTTGTATATCCCACTCCTACCTGTAGGAAACAAATCAGAATGCCAACCGAATAATCTCTCATCGGTTAATAGCTGGTCAAACTTTTGTGTCGCATCCAACATCATTTCTACAACACCTTCAACGTGTCTATCAGCAGGAACAAGCCCGGCAATTTCCATTCCTAAACGCCGTGCAATAGATGAACGTACTTGGTCGGCATTCAAGATTTTACCTTCAATCTCGTTTGATTTCAGAATCTCGAGTGTCATTGTTTGCAAAGTGGCTTCTTCACGTAGCGAAAATCCAAGCCCTTCCATACGACCAACGATTTTGCCCTGCCTATGCCTTACCTCAGCCAAAGGCGTTAGTAGGGCTTCTTTGTTCCAATAAAATTGCGGCCAATCTTTTTTCTGATATATATTGGTCATATGATTTCGCTTTCTTGGGTCATTATACCCTATTTGCGGCGAATATACAAGCTATTCGCCGCAAATAGTGCGGTAAATAATGCGTTTAATCGCCGCAAATACCACAAAAATTGTGTCGTGGGCTTAAAATTTGGATTAGGCTAAAATGGATTGGGTGTTCGAATATGTAATCTTTCACAAGATTGTTGCGACAATGTTTTGAGCATATTCAATTAGGAAATGAAAGTTTCTATCGCTTAAGAATTAGCTTTAGATACAATGTTTGCTGCAAATTTCTTTCTTTTGACTTACAAGTGCCAAGCATTATCTGCATACATTCTATAGTTTTAGGCTTTTCTTTTAGCAGCCCTGCCAGTATAATATCTTAACTCTTTTAAGGGTTTATAGATAATGCACAATTAAAGGGTCTAATATGGTAAATTTGGCAACTAACAACTCTGAAACACTTATGAGTGAAGACCAAAAGAAGCAATTAGAACAACAGCTTTGGAATATCGCAAATACCCTTCGTGGAAAAATGAATGCTGATGAGTTTAGGGATTATATCCTTGGCTTCATTTTCTACAAATACTTGGCTGAAAAAATGGAAATTTATGCGAATGCCATTTTAAAGCAAGACAAAATTAAGTTTCGTGACATTCAAGAAAATACCAAAGAGGGCAAAGAATACATTGAAGCCATTAAAGAAGAAGCCTTGAACAAACTGGGCTATTTCTTAAAGCCTTCTGAACTGTTTAGTGAAGTGGCAAAACGTGGCAATAGCGATGTAGAAGGTGAGAACAATTTTATTCTCGAAGACCTGCAAAAAATACTGACCAATATCCAGTTGAGTACAATGGGTACTGAAAGCGAAGAGGACTTTGACAACCTTTTCGAAGACATGGATTTAAACAGTACCAAGCTTGGTAAAACACCCGATGACAGAAATGAAATCATTGCCAAAGTGCTATCGCATTTAGACAAGATTGATTTTAAATTGGAACAAACCGAATTGGATGTTTTAGGTGATGCCTATGAATATCTCATTGGGCAGTTTGCAAGTGGCGCAGGTAAAAAAGCGGGTGAGTTTTATACACCGCAAGAAGTGAGTAAGGTACTCGCCAAAATTGTTACCACTGATAAAAGCAAGCTGAAATCAGTGTACGACCCTACCTGTGGCTCAGGTTCTTTGTTGTTGCGTGTGGCAAGAGAAGTAAAGGAAGTAAGTAATTTTTACGGTCAAGAAATGAACCGTACTACTTACAACCTGGCACGTATGAATATGATTTTACACGGTGTGCATTACCGCAGTTTTGATATTAAACAGGAAGACACTTTAGAGCGTCCTCAGCACTTAGATAAAACCTTTGAAGCCATTGTTGCCAATCCACCTTTTTCAGCGCAATGGAGTGCTAATCCTTTATTTACAAGCGATGACCGCTTTAGCCAATATGGACGACTAGCACCAAGCAGCAAAGCAGACTTTGCCTTTGTACAACACATGATACACCACTTAGCAGATAATGGTACGATGGCCATTGTATTGCCGCATGGTGCATTGTTTAGAGGTGGTGCAGAACAGCACATTCGCCGATACTTAATTGAAGATAGAAACTACCTAGATGCTGTTATTGGCTTACCTGCCAATATCTTCTATGGTACATCTATACCTACCTGCATCATGGTATTTAAAAAGTGCAGAGAAAACCCCGATGATATTTTATTTATTGATGCCAGCCAGCATTTTGAAAAAGTGAAAACACAAAATGTATTGTTGGGTAAGCACATTGATAAAATAGTAGACACTTACAGAAACCGCCTTGAAGAAGATAAATACAGCAAAAAAGCTGCTTTAAAGTTGGTTGCTGAGAATGACTATAACCTAAACATACCTAGATATGTAGATAGCTTTGAAGCGGAAGACGACATAGATATTGATGCCATTGCAAATGAGTTGCAAAATTTAGAGAAAGACATGATTAATATTGATACAACCATTGCTGATTTCTGCAAACAATTAAATATCTCAACACCTTTTTAATTGTCAGAATCAGGATTTCAAAGATTTAATGATTCACAAGATTAAACATGCAGAATGACAATTGACGAAATTACATACAAGATTAATGGCCGTGCTATGAAGGTTCACAATACTTTGGGTAATGGTTTTCAAGAAGTGATATATCAGCGATGTTTGGCTATTGAATTAAGCAAAGCAGGCTTAAATTTTGGAAGAGAAGTAGAACAAACCATATTTTATGAAGGAATTGATGTAGGTACTAGACGAGCAGATTTTACAGTGGAAAGCAAAGTAATTATTGAATTAAAAGCAATAATACATTTAGAAGATGTTCATTTAGCGCAAGCAAAAAATTATCTGGTAGCATATAATTTTCCAGTTGGATTGCTAATAAATTTTGGAGCTACAAGCTTACAATTTAAAAAGGTTTTTAATCCAAAATATAACAATCCTGCAAATCCTACAATCAATTAAATCCAGATTTAAATAAATGAAAAATGCGATACAAGTTTTTGAAGATAAAAAAGTAAGAACCATTTGGGATGCAGACCAAGCGAAATGGTTTATATCTATTATTGATGTGATTGAAGTGCTTACCAATAGTGACCGACCTAGGAAATACTGGAGCGACCTGAAAGCAAAGCTTAAAAAAGAAGGCAGTGAACTGTCCGAAAAAATCGGACAGTTGAAAATGCTGGCAGATGACGGGAAAATGAGAATAACGGATGTTGCTGATACAGAACAATTATTCAGGTTAATACAATCTATTCCATCACCTAAAGCAGAGCCTTTTAAACTGTGGCTGGCGCAGATAGCAGCCGAACGCTTAGATGAAATGCAAGACCCTGAACTCACTGTTGACCGTGCTTTGGAACAATATTTACAACTGGGCTACTCAGAAAACTGGATAAACCAACGCCTTAAAAGCATTGAAATACGTAAAGAGCTAACCGATGAATGGAAAAAAAGAGGTTTGCAAGAAGGACAGCAATTTGCCACCCTTACCGATATTATTACCAAAGCCTGGGCAGGTAAAACCACCAAAGAATACAAGGTATTAAAGGGGTTGAAGAAAGAAAACCTGCGAGACAACATGACCAATACTGAATTGATTTTAAACATGCTGGCAGAAGCATCTACCAAAGATATTTCGCAAGCCGTGAACCCACAAGGTTTTGAGGCGAGTAAAAAAGTAGCCAAGCAAGGTGGTAATGTAGCCAAAGTAGCCATGAAAGAACTAGAAGCGAAAACAGGTAAAAAAGTGGTAACCGCATTAAATGCAAAAACTGCATTGACTGATACTAAGAAACCAAAGCAATTAACCCCCAAGAAACCCACTAAATAAACATGGCAAAGCAAATGAACGTACCGCAATTGCGTTTCCCTGAGTTTGAAAGGGAATGGGAAAAGAAGAAGTTGGAGATATTTCTATTTTTTTTTAAAGCAAGGAAATAAGCTAACTTAAAAACTAAATAACTTCAATTCAAATGAATATCAAGAACATTCAGCAGTATAGACGTTTTTATAAAACAACACGCCCTGTTTCACAAGAATTAGAAGAAGACTTTATTGGTAATTATTATATCGATAAAACAAATGGAGTAAAGAAGTTTGGATGGTTTACTATGTATCACGGAGACAGAGATGGTTTTAGCACTCCAGAAGCAGGTATTGAAAACTTTTTACAAAGTTTTTTGGATATGGCTAAGGATGGACAAGCGGTTTATGAATTTATTCAAAATGCTGTCGATGCAGGTAGCACGCATTACACAATGATTTGGGGTAGAGATACAATTGATGGTAATTCTTATCTTCTAGTAGCAAATAATGGAGAGATGTTTACTCCCAACAGCGTGCGCTCAATTTTAAATGTCGGTTCATCCACTAAAAATGCCGACAGCCAAACCATAGGTAAATTTGGCATTGGTTTTAAGTTAGCACATCGCCTTGTAGGTAAAGACAATGGCTTGCAGGAACTCATTAATGAAAATTCAGGACCCTTATTGTTTAGTTGGAGAAATTATGAGTTGGAAAAGATTGCATCCGGATCTACTCCAATCCCATCCGAAACGATATTAACCAACAATAAAAAAGGGGAGATAGTCATTAAAGACGATAATCCTTGGTTATTTAAAATCCTGATAACATGCTTTCCCTGTTTGCCAGAGAATGATTCAGTAAACGAATTACCTAAAATGGCAAATGGTATGGAAGCAACATACAACCCCTTCAGCAAAGCCGAATACGAAGTATTATCGCGTTGGGTAAAAAACAATCAAAAGATTTTAAACAAAAACACGTATAAGGAAGGTGCTTTATTTTTTATAAAATTGGGGACAGGCAAGGAATCGGAGTTGGCAGAAATCAACCTCAAGGAAGGTGTAAAATTTGCATTGGCTATTTTGAAAGAAACAGCTGATACTGATGTCAAAAAAGAGAAGGTATTACATACGGTACAGCTCAATGACGAAGAACCTATCACTTATCCTGATTTAGAATACATAAAACTTACGGTAAATAAAGAAATCGAGAGAGATACCTATGCCTATATCCGGTTTGGAACTGAAACATACAATGGCCTTTCGGCAGAACAAAAAAAGAAAATAACAGCAGAAGCCAATATAGAAGTCTTATTTGGATTTAGAAAACATAATGAGATAGGGGATTATTTTGAAGGAGCGCCCAATCTCTATTTATATTTTCCTCTTTCTGAAGAAGTACACAATTTCAATTACATACTTCACTCCAATGCCTTTTATAAAGGCAGCTCCCGTACCTTCCTGCACAAAGGCAGTAGTAAAGAAGATGGTATTAATGAGCGATTATTAAAAACCATAGTAGATAAAATTGATACTGAATTAAGTCGCCTTTCATCATCTGCTGATGTTAACGACAGGCAACTTTTTCTGCATTTTTATGCAGCACTTCTTACTTCGGGGAAAAGCACCAATCAGGATAGATTATGGATAGAAGAGCCATACATCAATCGTGTCAATCAATTACTAAAAAAATACATTCCTATTCGCAGTTCATCCGGTACTCAAGGTTTTAGTGTAACCGATAAGCCTGAAAATGTATTCATCAAAAAAACTCAAATAGGAATTGATACAAAGGACTGGGGTATAGAAAATGTAAACTGGTTTTATTGGGATGATGATGCGGAATTATCTATCCGTTCTGCGGCATTTTCAAAATTGGATGTAAAAGATTTTACCATCTGCAATCTTCTTTCTTTAAAGGAGAATATAAGCACAAGTTTAAATGCATGGATAGGGGACAATGATGCCAGAATAAAAACCATACTTTTCGAAGTGGCGTTGCTCGATACAGAAATAGTGAAACAACCAGTTTTCAAAAAGAACTTGTTTGATGCAAAGCTGTTGAAGTTTAATAATAAAGCATTATTAAGTATTACAGAGTTTCAGGAAAAAGAAAAAGAAGGTTATTTTATTGTATTTAATAAGTTGGCTGATATAAAAGATTTATTACAGAAGCTTGGCTTGTATTACACAATCGAAAATTTTGATGACTATAATTTCAACCCAAAATACTTTAGTTTTTTTGCCAATGAATCACAGGTTAAAAATTACACGATACTCACAAAGCTATTCAGTCAGGTTGTAAAAGATGATAAACTGAATGCTCTCAACAAATCGGAGAAGCATAGAATATTTGAAGCATTCAGAACATTTAATGATACTCCGGGCGACAGGATGGGTGAATTGAAATTGTTTAAAAACAATAACAATACACCTGTATGTTTTAAAAATCTGTATTCAAGTTCCTCATCCTCTTGGCTAAACAAGTTTTGTATTAATAGTTCAGAAGATAATCCTGCTTATAAAAATTATCTTTTGTCTAAACCCGAAGAACTATATCAGGGCATCGTTTATCCTTTTTGGGGGCAAATTGCAACTTACATCGCAACAAATTCGGGAAAGGTAAAAGAAGTATTAAATGATTTAGTAAGTGCTTATGAAAAAAGTAACTGGCCGGAAAAACAAAAATATTTGCTGAATAGCTGGAACCAAATTATTTTTCAATCTGAAGTAATAGAACCTGATGAAATCTTATTCAACACCGAATTGGAATCATTGAGGGATGAAGAATTTAAAAGTGTTCAGACGACCACTTTAAAATACTTTCGAGTTCACATACCCGATAAATACTTGCTTCCTTATTTGGCTGATTTTCCGTTTGCATTTTCCTCAGCTACTATACATCCAACAATTGAGGATACTTCAAGTAGTATTGAACATATAAGCGATTTATTACTGCTTTCTAAATCTTGTAATATTGATTTTTTTGGCACAAACTGCATTATACTTAACGATGGTGTTTATTATATTGATTCTACTGCTGGCAAAAAGCAAATTGCAACTACTAAGCCAGCAATAGTGAAGTACATTGATACTTACTATCCCGATGAATATGTATTAGTACCCGAGCATTTCATCGCATATAGAGCCAAAATAGAGTTATCGGATAGCAAATTGGTTGAGCATTTCATAGACAGGTTTGATGAAAGTGATTTAGAAAAAGAGCTTGATTTCATTGAAGTAATATTGCCAGAACGGTATGATGATAAAAAAGCTCTGCTCGAAAAACTGTCTTATATAAATTTAGATGCTTCCTGGACTGAGGAAAGACAAAATGAACTGTATATAAAGCTGTTAAAAGATGTAGTGGAAGGCAACTTAACCCCGAAAGAATTATCAGTTGTCCATGAGAAAATATCTATTAATAAGGATGATGCGACAATTATAATAGGAAATATTGATAGTGCCCACGATTCCATTGAAATGGTAAGAGGGGATAAGAAAATCATTTTATCACAATCACAAATTCTGAATCTCGATAATGCAGATAATATAAAACTAATTCAGGCATTTCACGATGAAGCCAAGAAAAGAGATTTACTGAATCAATCAACAGCAGATAAGCTTTTTAAAATTTCAAATGTTGGTATCAGCGATGAATTAGTTGCAAAGTTCAGTGAGAAATTAGACGATAAGCAATTAGAAAATTCCCACCAGTTATTGTTTGTTTGGTTATCTGGCAAATTTAAGAAGGAAGAGTTTAGCGATTTTTCTTTAAAATCTCAAGATGATAGTTGGTATAAGCTGGAGGGCCAATTGGTTATTTACAACGCTGAAAATCTAAAGTTCATAAAACCCACCTTCTTAGTAAATGAAAGCTATACTGATTTACAATCTTTATTACAGCTTAGTGATTTAGATGTTTTCAACTATGGTGAAAAGGAGGATGATATTATTGCTTCTCACTTCTTATTTGTAAAAGGGTTTGACCCAAGTATATTAGTAAGCGCCGAAGAAATAAATGACAAGCTGAACTACTTACAAAAAGGTTGGGCAAACTTGCCAGCCAATAGTAGAGATTACAAAAGAGACGCAGCCTGGAGCAGCTTTTTAAACATTTCACCAAATCAATATGTATTAAATGGTATTCAAACAGGCGAAGAAGTATTGCCGGAAGAATTTAGCTCATGGTGCCTTAACGATAGGAAGAAAGAGGAACTTCTAAAGGCAATAGGTGTAAATGTTAATGAAAGTTTCATTGAAAAAATTAGAAAGTATTTAATAGGTGTTGCCAAAGATTATCCTGCTGATATTGAGATAGAAAAATTCAATGATGCCTTGCTTCTGAATACGCTAAATGGTTTGTCAGGCAACTTTACTATTTTGAATAATGAGCCAGTCATTTATTATGAAGCGCCTCACCTTACACAATTATCGCTAATTGAAAAGATAGTAAATCATCTGGTAAGTAAAGCAGTAGAACAATATCCTGTAATCATTTACAACACAACCGTTTCATTTAAGGTGCTTAAATCCGACGAGTTATCAATTTTTAGGATAGATGAGGTTCTGCACAATAAGTTAAAAGCTGCAAATGGAAATAATTTAGATAAATTATATACTGAGTATAATATTCTGAAACAATCGCCACTTTTAAATTCAAGCATTATTGATAATTGTGAGGAATTAGAGTTTAATAAAACATTTGTTCCAAGTGGCAATCAATCAGAACACGATGAACCTTTTTATCATAATTGGAAAACTGAGCATAACATTAAGTTGTATAGAGAAAATGATTTGAAATTTGATTTGTCAGCAGATATTAAAGATGAAATAACAATTATTGGTAGAATTTCAGAGGGTGTTTTTTTTATCAATGAAGATGATGAAGAATTTCACAAATTATTTTATAACAAGACTATTCGCCTGGAAGACTTGAAAGATTCACTTTCTGAAGTTGATGAGGATTTATCAGAGGCTATTGATGACCTCATTAACAGGAGAAATGTAATGCTTGCAAGCATTTATAATGCATTAAACTCTGCCGGGAAGGGTGAAGTAAAGAGTGCTCATTTGGAGGCTTTAGAATCAGCATTTAAAGAAGAAAATCTAAAACAGGAACGTAAAGAATTAATCGAAAGCATAAAATCAAATAGTGATTATTCATACAACTGGTTTGAATCGTATTTACGTTTTTTATTGACTTTTGAAAGCAAGCAGGATACAACTATTCAGAAAAGTATTTCCTTTCAGGAAATAAAACGTTATATCATTAATGCTGAAATCTCTAACAAGTACTTTTTACTTTGCGGTGCAAATTCTTTAATACCATTAAACATTGAAGAGTTTGAAGATTTTAAAATTACATTAGTAATCAAAAATCGGCAAAATGAGAACATTACAGTTGAAGGCGTATCCAAAAGAGGCCAGGATTTGTTGATTTATTGCCGGGAGCCATTACCGCAATCTGTTATTAACACGTTCCCTGATGTAATACAAGTTAAAATTAGTTTTTCTCCCGTTATTGATCTGTTGGAAAGGCTATATAGAGCCTTTGTGAATAGAACTAATGTGGATGAGTGGGATGAAATAAAAGATACCCTTCCAAACTTGCAGTTTATCTATGGTCCTCCCGGTACAGGTAAAACCACCACCCTTTGCAATATGATAATAGAGGGAGTAAAGAAAAACTATAATACAAAATATTTGCTTTTGACACCTACCAATAAGGCGGCAGATGTTTTATGTAAGAAGTTATTAAAACCATCTGCAAATCCATCAGATAGTATCACTAAACGATTAAGAGAATTAGATGCTTTAAATAAGTCAATTTCCATTACAAGAGTTGGTAAGCCAACAGACCCAGAGTTGGAAGAATTAGAGGATGATATCTATCAGGATTCGATAGATATGGCAAGATTAGATTATACCAACATATTAACTTCAACTATACATCGGATTCCATATTTTGATGTAATAAATAAAGATGATAACTATATCAAACTTTTTAAATTAGAAAACTATTGGGATTACGTTGTTTTTGATGAAGCTTCAATGACAAATCTGCCGTATTTGGTTTTCTCAATTATGGCTATTTATAAATTCAACCCTAATGCGAAGTTCATTATAGCCGGAGACCCTAAACAGATTCCACCGGTTGTTGATGTAAACGATAAAGATCTCGAAGAATTGGATATTCAGGATGAAAATGTTTACACAATGATGGGCATCAATAGCTTCAGAAGTTCAGAGCAAAACTTAAGAACAGGAGATGTAATAATCAAACTTGATAGGCAATATAGAAGCATCAAACGAATTGGTCAGTTGTTCAGCGATTTATCTTATAGCGATTTATTGAAACACGACAGAGAAGAAAAAAGGGACACTGCAAAACCTTTACCTGAAGCATTTAAAAAGCTAATCAATAAGAATGTAACATTTATTGATATTCCCCTAAGTAGGGAAAATTCTATATTTAGAATTAATAAACTATTATATAGTTCATATCACACTTATAGTGCAATATTTGTTGCTGAGTTAATAAAGCACTTTGATTCACTATTAACGGAAAACGATAGCTGGACTATTGGTTTAATTGCTCCTTATAAAGCTCAAGCCATTCTGCTGAATAAATTGATTACTTCTTATGGCATTTCTGATAAACTGAAAATCTTTTCAGATACCGTTCACGGTTTTCAAGGCGATGAATGCGATATGGTATTCTTTATTTCCAATCCTAATAATTATTACTATACAGGACACCCAAAATGTTTGCTTTCTAAGGAATACATATATAATGTAGCAATAAGTCGGGCAAAGGATTTTTTGATAATTCTTCATCCTTTTGAAGCAATTCGAAATAATCCATTCATTAACTCTATAAGAGCTTCCTATTCTAGTCATTTCGAGAATCCACTGATAAGAAAAGCAGCTGAATTTGAAAAAATATTATTTGACCAAAAAGACTTTATAGAAAAAAATAGTTACATCACGGGTCACGATAATGTAAATGTTTTTGGACAAATCGAAATGAAATATTTCATTAAAGCAAATGATAATGCAATTGATATTCAGCTAAGAAAATTGTAATATTAATAATGACGTTATGATAGAAGTATTGCAAGAACAGAGTGCGTTCTTGATGCAACAGAATAAGGAACTGATTGAAGTGGTGAAGGTGTTGGGTGGTAAGGTGGGAAGAAGGTTATACGCAGGGTTTAAGGTTTGCTGCGCTGGGCTTACAAAGGGGGTTTCAAGCAGAGGACAAAAAGAAAAACGCAAAGAATTTAAAAGGGTTCACGCAGGGCGTTGAAAGAAGCAACATTTATAAATCTGTTATATGGATTTTGTTTTTGGTA
>JAAFHG010000508.1 GCA_013297585.1 Chitinophagales bacterium | reverse complement strand
TTGTAAAATTTCAAATATGTAAAAATTATCGAAAACATCATTATACAAATACAGCTTGTGGGGCTACCGGTAGTATTACCGGTACAAGTAGTACCTTGTACGTCGTACCGTTGCAACGAGGCGGGCGGCGCGGGGCGGACTTTTGCTCGATGAAGTGAACTGCAGCGTACCTGGTACCAGGTACTACCGTAGTACAAACAGCTACTACGGTAGTACTCAGCAGATTACAGGGGGATACCACATTTAACAAGAAAACCGTTACACGCTACTAATTTAAGTTTTTTTGTATTGGAAACATTTACCAAAAGTGCACTTAAATGTCACTTAGGAATCTAACGGCAAATTATTGAAACTTTAGACCGCGAGGGATTTTCTCAATTTCGATGACACGGTCGTTCAGTGCCTTCGAGTGTGTAACAAATAATAAAGCACTTCGAATACCATCACATATAAATTCAGCATTATATTTCAGCGCTCGACATATGCTTTAAAATATAAAGCATTTGCTTTTTTAAGATAAAGCATATGCTTTATTATTTTTAAGCATATGCTTTATTTTTAAAGCATCGTCATGCTTTATTTTTAAAGCATCTGCTTTATTTTTAAAGCATTTGCTTTATTTTTAAAGCATCGTGCTTTATTTTTAAAGCATCGTGCTTTATTTTTAAAGCATTACAAAACGAGTACTACGCCTACAGGCAGTTTTTCTATCGCCTGCCAGTACTCGTATACAGTTACCACGTGTAGGTGAATACAGCCCTAAGGTATACTGTATCCCAAGCACTGTTCCTCTACAAGTACTTGTACCGGTAATGTCGTCTGTTGATTCTACGCTTCTACTACCGGTAGTATGTTGCCTCTCGTTTACCAGGTACTTGTGCACAAGTACTCGTACGTAGCGACAGCGACAAGTCTTTTTTTTGTTTCTCTCGTCAATAATCGTCAAAAACCGGTAGGTATTGGTAGTACTTAAATTGGGTACTACTTTTGTACGTACTATTTCGTTGTCTCAAAGCAACTTTACAAACAACAACAACAACAACAACAACAACAACAACAACAACAACAAGAAATCCATTGTGACGAATGAACCAATTAAGTAATTCGTACATATTGAGATGAGTATTAATGAGATCTTGAAAACCAGGCGGCACAGTGATAAATAAGGTAATTACTAAAGATTTGGAATGGAATAAAAGCATCACAGTAAAAACCATCGAGTTATTATTATTATTATCATATTAAATAAGTAGTTCAAATTTTCTATTCTACATTTTCTTTTTTGATTGTTGTTTGCGAAAAAAGAGGAGTTTTATTGAGTCTTGCGTATTGCAAGTACAGTACTTGTACTTGCACAAGTACGTGTACTTGAACAAGGGACTGTTCATTTTTTCTCTCTCGCCTGGCTTGGCTGATCCGCTGTACCTAGTACAAGTAACACGTACTTGGACCAGGTAACTGGTACTCGTACCAGGATAACGTCTCGGCTGGCTTGATCCGCAATATACACACATAATTTGCACAGTAAGAGAACGTGTGTTTTCTTAACTGAATGAAGATTCTGATAGCTGATATACGGAGTAGACTCTGGTGCATGCATCATTCTCTCGCCATTTACTGTAAGGCAGTTTGTTTGCGTAAGCAGGTACTTGTACAAGAAGAGTATACATGAAAATCCTATTTCTCGCTAATCGTACACTGGTGCCGTAGTAAGCCCTCACGCACGAGACTTGATTTTAACTATTATTTTAAAAAGATTGATGATAAATTAAAAAATTGATAATCTAACAAAGGAAAAATGGAAAGTTTTGATTTAAATTGAATCTATTTATCTTAAACTAATATTCATAGTAGATCTGGATTTTATCATTAATAAAAGGGCAAGGTATCAAAGGAATTTTTTTAATTTAATCCATCAATAGTTATGTCAGAATACTATTCTTTTAAAAATTTGAATACATAGTGAACATTGCTTCTTTTTATTTTACAATAAGAAGAAGTTCAACATGCCACTACTGTTACTTTGAAGTTGTTAGTAATATGTTATATTTTATCTTATTACAAAATAGTGTGTTTTTAAACAACACAGTATCAGGTACGCCTGGTACTTGTACGAGTACAGATAATCGTGCCAGGTGCTCGAGTAATCGAGAATCAAATTTACGTAGAGAGTTTAACTACTGTACGCATCGTTTTGCTGATTGTACAACTCTACAAATCATTGTACCTGGTACGAGTACAAAATATTTCGTAGCAAATCGAGTACACGTACTTGTACGAGTACTCGTACTGAGCAACATAAAATAATAGGTACTGTACTCGAGCAGTACTCGTTCTGTAATGCTTTAAAAATAAAGCATCTGCTTTAAAAATAAAGCATTTGCTTTAAAAATAAAGCATATGCTTTAAAAATAAAGCACGAGCGCAAAATAAAGCATGAATGAAATAAAAATAAAGCATAAGCGAAATAAAAATAAAGCATAAAAATTTAGCATTTAAAATTCAGCATAAGCAATAAAGTATTTGAAGACGCAATACCGACTGAATCGAAATAAAACAATCAAAACTTATTTTAAGTTTTCCAGTATTGGGATTTCGCTGTCAAATCCTAGAGTTCCTGTTGCCATATTAAAAAAATTTCTATGTGACGTTATAAAATCGTCATATGCGATTTTGTCGGTTGAAATACTTATAAACTCTAATTAAGTATGTCTCCAACGGATTTTAAGAAATATGTGTGATCTCCCAGAAGGTAGAGATTCCAATTCTACAGTGCGGCTACAACAAAATAACTCTAGTTCAGGAACTTGGTGGCGAATTACTTTTTAGCCAAGTCATGAAAGGTTCAATACAAATATCTTACGCTATCAAAAGATAGAACAA
>JAAFHG010000022.1 GCA_013297585.1 Chitinophagales bacterium | reverse complement strand
CTGTTTAAAATCATTTCAATGGTTAATACGTGCTGCTTTGTGGCTGCAACTTCGTTAAATTTTTCGCCGTAGGCGTTAAACTATGGCTGCAAAATTTGCCTTGTTTCGCTCAAAAATCTTCTACGCATTATTCCATCAAATAATCTTAAACAGGCTCTTAGTGTTCTTTGCGTTTCCTTCTCCGTGTACTTTATGGTTAAGACACTCATTTAAATCAAGACTACAACTTTTTAATACACCTGCTGCATACCTTTTACAAAGTCACTTACCAAATAGCTGATAAGCTTACCCGTACTAGCATCGCTTCTACCATCAATTAAATTGGTTGCCCCTTCGCAAATGTGTAAGTAAGCCGGTTGCGTATCTAGCACCACATAATTTACATATTGCCTAGCATGTATGGCAGTAATACCAATTGGTGATGTGGTGCTACTTAGCGCATGTTCTATACAATCTAGGTCAAGTTCTATACCACACAAGGTATCATCAGTAAATTCTGTAGCGTCTTTTAAAGCTTGCGTAAAATCTCTTTTCTCGTGAATAAAAATATCTTCAAACGTAATACAATCAATAAACGGATTATTTACCATATCCATCCACACATTTTGCTGCAAATAGTTTTCGTGTAGGCCTATGGCAAAATACTTTTCAAGATAGCCATCTTCTTCTGCATATCTAAATGCATTGCCACTATGTCGGCCTTCCATTGGTCGGTAATTAGCATGTGCATCCAAGTTAATAGCATTAATTTGTGCAAATGGAATTACACCGCTTTTGTGCCAGCCTTTAGCAGCGCCTTTAATACATGGGTAAGCATTGTTATGCCCACCGCCTATTACTATCGGTAATTTTCTATTTTGAGTTACAATATGTATCAGTTGCTCCACTTCATCATCCACCATGTTTACCGCATGGCGATAAGCATCTACTTTTTCATCAAAACTTTGTGCCGATTCTTCTATTAATTCAGCTACAGCACTAAAGTCAAAATGTCCTAATAATACAATTTCTTCACCACCTAAAAAGTCGTTGCTTTGAATATTTAAGAATGCATCTAAAAAACTTTGCCAAGCAGTATCTGTACCGCTTACACCAAGGTTGGCACGTACACCAATATCTTCTGGCACACCAATAATTACATAACGTGCAGCTGTTTTTTGCAAGCTTTCTTCAAGGTCTTTTGGATTACTAATAATCTGTAAACGCTCACCTAATTTGGTTTCAAAGCGGCGAATTTTGGTATAGCTTAAAACGTCTTGTTTCGTATAAATCTTCAAATGTTGCATAGCGCTTTTTCGTTTAGAAAATAAATGTAAAACTATCTACTTGAAAGGTAGTTTTTTATTTATCGCCAAAAAATTAAAGATTTGTGTAACCAGCTTCGGTAGTACTATTAAGCAGCATATGCGTCGCACCTTGCATCTGCTATCAACCATATTGGGCTTTACCTTATCGTATACGTTATACACAAGCTTTTCAATAAAGCAAAGGCTTAAAAAGCTAGTTATTGTATGTATAAATTTTATTACTCTGCTAGCAATAGCTTCAGCATAAAATCCATTTTTAATTTAAGTTGCAAATCCCTAAAACCCTTTTAAACAGGTTCTTAACCACAACCTATTTAAAACGTATATTTAAGCAAACAAATTAAATATTATAAATATGATATAGCCAGCACTTTTTCACCATATAATACATATACTAAATAAAACAATAAAATATGCCTCATCTATTTATATCTAGTAAGAACACTTTATTTTTGCCACCATGATTGTGACTACTAATACAGCTACAAAAACTTGGGAAGAATTTGATACTGATTTACTAACCGATACAACTAGTTCGTACCAATTAATTGTGTGGAACGATGAAGTAAATAGTTTTGATTGGGTTATTGAAACCTTAATGGAGATTTGTGGCCATACCGCCGAACAAGCTGAGCAATGCGCTATGATTATTCATTTTAAAGGAAAATACGCTGTAAAAGATGGCCAATACGAAAGCCTTAAACCTTTAAAAGAAGCCATCACCGAAAGAGGCATTAACGCTACCATAGAAATGGTGATAGAACATTAATTACAATTTACTTCTACTAATTACCCATTCGCGTAATGCCACTTGCAATATTAGACAGCAAATTTTGGTTTCCAAATGTTGAAGACGCATTAGACGATGGCTTGCTTGCAATTGGGGGCGATTTACAACCTGAACGTATTTTATTAGCTTATAAAAAAGGTATTTTTCCTTGGTATGATGGCGATTTACCACTGTGGTGGTGCCCAAATCCTCGTTTTGTGCTGTTTCCAGACGACTTAAAAATAAGTAAAAGCATGAAGGCTTTGTTTAAAAAACAAGCTTTTAATGTAACAATTAATACCAATTTTAAGGCAGTAATTGAGGCTTGCAAAGCCACTGAACGCAAGGGGCAAGATGGCACTTGGATAAAAAATGAAGTAGTTGAAGCCTACACGCACTTACATAAACTAGGTATAGCTCATAGTGTAGAAGCTTGGCAAAACAATCAATTGGTGGGTGGTTTATATGGTATAAAAGTTGGTAAAGTATTTTTTGGCGAAAGTATGTTTAGTAGCGTAAGCAATGCAAGTAAATATGCTTTTATTACTTTTGTAGAACAACTTAGTAAAGAAGGTATTGTGCTAATAGATTGCCAAGTGTATACGGAACATTTAGAAAGCCTTGGCGCTAAAATGATTATGCGGCAGCAATTCATTCTTTTATTAGAACAGTTAATCTAACTACGATAGCCATACATTTTTTCTACGTCTTTTACTATTGCTTCCATTACTTTGTCTTTATCATTAGGATCGTAGCTTTGTTTAAGGCTTGTACCAAAAAAGAACATCACAGATTGGTAAGCTACAGCAGTAAAACCACCTTTGTATTCGTTTACAATTTCGTAACAATTACTACCAGTTTCTCTAAAAATTAACTTCATTAATACCTTGCCTTGATAAACTGATAATTGCGATAATTTACTCGTAAACTCTCTACGTAGCTCTGCCTCTCTCTCTCTAATAATGGCCTTTCGTTGCTTTCTATCAGTTACGTTTACCAGTTTAGCATTTATCTCGTTCATTATTTTACCCGCTTTTTTTGCATAGGGATAAGTAACATAAACAGCATTGCGCAACCTTGTCCACTCTGCCCAATACTTTTTCCACTTTTCGGGCATTTTGGTTTCTACCTGTACAGTTGGTAACCAAGCGCTAGGTATCGTATCACCTTCAGTAGTAATTTCAGCATAACTTTTTATGGTGTCGTAAGCACCACGTTGTGCAAGCGATTTGCTAGTAATACTTACAGAAATTAACGTTAATATCAGCAGTAGTATTTGTTTGTGTGGTTGTGCCATTGTAATTGTAGTATAGCAATAATTTTTTTTAATACTCATCGTAAAAAAAGTAACCTCTTAGTTATGTCGTTTTTACATTTTTTTATCAGAATGCCCTAGTGATTTTTCAGGATTCACAAAATCTCTTATTAGCTGCTTAAGTATTTTTATTTCAATAAATCCACCTGCTTCCTTTCTATCGAAAACCAATATATCGTTTATATAAATAGCGTACTTACCCGCTATTTCGCTTGGTTGTAGTTGAACCGCTTTTACATCTTCGGCAAACGTAGTAAGCAACTCTTGCGCTATGTAAGCAGCTCTTAACAACCAATTACATTTAGGGCAATATTCAATAGTTATTATAGGTTTCATACATTTTTGTGCAAAATATTTAAGCAATTTTTAGACCAATGTAAAACAAAAATTTAAATACCAAATGTTTAAAAATATTACCCACAAACTGTGTATATAAAAAAGAATGTGTAACCCGAATTAAATTAGATTTGGTAAAAGCAAATAAATGTTTTGATACAACAATTAGTAACCATTAAAATTTTGTACTTTGACAGAAACAATCATTAGTCTTAACTCGGTAAATCCGATTGAATTTTTTGGTGTAAACAATGGCAAATTGGACAAACTGAAAAAGAAATTTCCTTTACTTAAAATTTTATCTCGTGGTACACAAATAAAAATTAGTGGTGCACCAGAACAGATAGATACTGCTAAAGAAAAAATAGATTTAATCATTCAATACCTTGAACGTAATGGTCACTTGAGTGAAAATTATTTTGAACAAATATTAGGTGGTGACGATGTAGAAACTATAGACAATTTTGTAGAACGTAACCCTAATGATATTCTGGTTTTTGGACCTAACGGCAAAACTGTAAGAGCAAGAACAGCTAACCAAAAGAAAATGGTACAAGCTTGTGATAATAACGATATTGTATTTGCCATTGGGCCAGCAGGTACAGGTAAAACCTACACAGCAGTAGCTTTAGCGGTAAGAGCGCTGAAAAACAAAGTGGTTAAAAAAATTATTCTTACAAGGCCAGCCGTAGAAGCTGGGGAAAGTTTAGGTTTTTTACCAGGCGATTTGAAGGAAAAAATTGACCCTTATTTAAGACCATTGTATGATGCTTTGGATGATATGATTCCTGCGGATAAATTGGGTTATTACATGACCACAAGAACAATAGAAATTGCACCACTTGCCTATATGCGTGGTAGAACTTTAGACAATGCATTCATCATTTTAGATGAATCGCAAAACACCAATGATTTACAAATAAAAATGTTTTTAACTCGTATTGGGCCAAACGCGAAAGCCATCATTACAGGCGATCCTACACAGATAGATTTGCCACGCAATCAGCGAAGCGGTTTAGAAAAAGCCTCACGCATTTTGCGTAATATCGATGGCATTGCACATATTGAATTAGATGGTGAAGATGTGGTAAGGCATAGATTGGTAAAAGCTATTATCAAAGCTTACGATCAAAATCAAGAAAGTGATGATAGAAGCTACCATCGTTAATTGATATAAAATTATTATATTGCAAAAAGGCAGTTTTAAAACTGCCTTTTTCAGTTTATATCGTTAAAAAACAGGCATAGTGGATAAATAATTGGTTATAATTTTCAAGTAGAATAATTTTAGCCACTTTATTTCGTTACAGGGTTAAGTAATTTTAATCTTGGTTTACAATCCAACCAAAAAACATTTCGTACTCATGAAAAAAATAGCAATTCTTTCCCTTATCCTAGCAACTAGTTTGGTGGTTGATGCTCAGGTAAAAAAGCCTGTTACAAAATCGAAGAAAACTTATACAACTTACAAACCTAGAACTTACAAAACACCTGCAACTAGCAACCCCAATACATCACCTTCTTCGTTTCCAAATAACTCTCCTGAGAGTAAAAATATAGTGTACCAGTATATTGATACCACATTTCCTAATAGTGAAAATCAATTTCCGGTACAAGGCAATGTGGGTATTGGCACAAAAACACCACAAGCTGCACTAGAAATAAAGCGTAATGCTGGCGATACTAGGCGTAAAAACATTTTATTACAACTAAGCAATAGTTGGTCGCCAAATGGGCAAAACGAACCAAGCATTATGTTTTCTAATGGCGATTTAAGCGACCCAAAAAACGTAAGCTATTGGACTGTTGGTGCAAGAGTTTCTGGTGATAACACCATCAAATCGCCACAAACATTTAAAATTTCTTACAAAGCGCCAGGTATAGATTTAGACCAAGAAGTTTTTTCAATTGATAGCTACCATGGTAAAGTGAAAATTGGTGATGTAAGTACCAATTACGACGGTTATAAATTATTTGTAGAAGAAGGTATTTTAACCGAAAAAGTAAAGGTTGCCATTAAAAATTCAGAAGATTGGTTTGACAATGTGTTTGAATCAGACTACAAATTGATGAATATTTATGACCTAGATGGCTTCATTAAAAAATACAAGCATTTACCAGATATGCCTACCACAGAAGACGTAACCACTAACGGTTTAGACTTAGGTAAAATGAATGGTTTACTATTGAAAAAAGTAGAAGAGTTAACCCTTTATATGATTGACTTAAAGAAACAACTAGACGAGACAAAAAAAACAGTAGAAGAATTAAAGAAACATAAGAAATAAACAGTCTAGTATTTTACAAAAAGCCTTGCAAATTGCGAGGCTTTTATGTTTTGGGTAAAATGCGCAAGAATCGGATTTTATTGTGCTTATGTGCTGATTACATTTGTGCCACAAACAAGATGTCATGAACGAAACAAACACATTGATGTACCACAAAATAGCAACAGCTATCAACTATATCAAAGCCAATTTTAAAGCACAACCAAGCCTTGATGACATAGCTGCTAGTGTACATTTGAGTCCTTTTCATTTTCAAAAATTATTCACTGAATGGGCAGGCATAAGCCCAAAAAAGTTTTTGCAATACACAAGTGTACAATACGCTAAGAGTTTGCTACAACAACCCACCACTACCCTATCTGACACGGCTATAGAGACAGGTTTATCTAGCAGCAGCAGACTACACGATTTGTTTGTAAACATAGAAGGCATGACACCTGGTGAATACAAAAATGGTGGTGAGCATTTGCAAATACAATACAGCTTCAGCAATACAATTTTTGGCAACATCGTAATCGCAGCCACACAAAAAGGCGTTTGCTATATTGCTTTTATAGAAGATGCCACTGTTGGTTTGAGTGACTTACAAGCACATTTTCCTAAAGCACATTTTACACAACAAACAGACGAATTGCAGCTACAAGCATTAAGTATTTTTTCGAAGGATTGGCAGCAGTTACAGCAAATAAAACTACACCTTAAAGGCTCCGATTTTCAACTAAAAGTTTGGGAAGCTTTACTTAAAATACCAATGGGCCAGCTTACAACATATGGCAATATTGCCAATACCATTAATAGCCCCAAAGCTTCTAGAGCTGTGGGTACAGCTATTGGTAGTAATCCTGTGGCGTTTTTAATTCCTTGCCATAGAGTTATACAAAAAACGGGCAATATTGGTGGTTATATGTGGGGGCCAACGCGCAAAACAGCTATTATTGGCTGGGAAGCAGCAACAATTTTTCAGTAAAATCTGTTGTTAGAAAAAAAGAACCACATAGGCACAGTAGACACATAGCAAAACCGAACATAATAGTATTTAAATGTGCCTTTTTATCACTTTCTATGTGACTACTGTGACTATGTGGTAAAAAACAACTTTGGAAAATGGATTTATTCAATCAAATACCACAACAAGATATTAACCTTTTGCCTTACGATGGCATTGTAAAGTATTATGGCAAATTGATGTCGATAAACGATGCCAATGACTATTTGCATGCATTACTAACCACTATTGAATGGCGCAACGATGAAGCCATTATGTTTGGTAAACGCATTATCACCAAACGAAAAGTAGCTTGGTATGGCGATACAAATTTTGAATACCGATACTCTAACGTAACTAAGCAAGCCCTGCCTTGGACCAATGAACTAAAAGCACTTAAGCAACTAGCAGAACTTAGTACTAGCGAGACTTACAACTCTTGCTTACTGAACCTTTACCACACAGGTGAAGAAGGCATGGCTTGGCACAGCGATGGTGAAACCGATTTAAAAAAGGGCGGCGCTATTGCTTCACTAAGTTTTGGCGCAGAAAGAAAATTTGCCTTTAAGCACAAGCAAACACAAGAAACAGTTGCTGTAATGCTACATCATGGTAGCTTATTGTTAATGGCAGGCACTACTCAAACGCATTGGCTGCATCGCTTGCCACCTACCACCAAGATACAAACCCCAAGAGTAAACTTAACATTTAGAACGATTATAAGTAAAGGGTAACTTTGCGGCAATATCAACTAGATAGTTACCAATATGTTACATACTTTTTTCAACGACCAAACCTATACCAATATTGACTTTGCGCAAATAAGCTTACCTAAAGGTGAATACGATAATTGTAGTTTTGAGAGTTGCAATTTAGAAGGTGTAAACTTAAACAACCGACAATTTTCTGAATGTACATTTACCAATTGCAACCTTAGCAATGCGCAAATAGAACAAACAGCTTTTAGAGACGCAACGTTTGATAATTGCAAGCTACTAGGGCTACATTTTGGTACTTGCAACCAATTTATTTTCTCGGTTGGCTTTTCAAATTGCACTCTTAATTTTTCTTCTTTTTACAAATGCAAAATGAAGAAAACCTCATTCGCCGATTGTAGCTTACAAGAAGTTGATTTTGTAGAAACCGATCTCACACAAGCTGTATTTAACAATTGCGATTTAAGCAGAGCTATATTTGATAATACTATTCTTGAAAAAACTGACTTTGTAACAGCTTATAATTATATCATTAACCCAGCAAATAATCGTATTAAAAAAACAATATTTGCTACGGCCGGATTAGCAAACTTATTAACTAATTATGATATTGTGATTGTATAGCAAATACAACCACTTGGTACTTTTTGTTAGCGAATAAATATTAAAAAATACAATTAAAGTTCAAAAGTATCTATTATCTACGTGAATAAGCGGCATTTTGCAAGCCAAATATTTCAACAAAAAAGCCCCACATTCTCATGTAGGGCTTAGTATTATTTCCAAATAATACATCCAATAATTCAACCCTTATAGCTATGTGGGCCACGTTCGGACAGACAAATTAAGATTCCATCACAAAAGGATATTTATAATCGGTTGGTGATACAAATACTTCTTTAATAGTTCTTGCACTTAACCAACGGTAGAGGTTTAGCTGGCTACCAGCTTTATCATTGGTACCACTACCTCTAGCACCACCAAACGGCTGCTGACCAACTACTGCACCCGTACATTTATCATTTACATAAAAATTACCAGCCGCATTGCGTAACGCATTGGTGGCTACTTCTATCGCATAACGGTCTTGCGCAATAATAGCACCAGTTAACGCATAAGCTGATGTATTGTCTACTATGGCTAAGGTTTCTTCATATTTATCAGCATCATACACATAAATGGTTAATACTGGCCCAAATATTTCCTCGCACATGGTTACGTATTTAGGGTCTTTGGTTTCAATTACGGTTGGTTCTACAAAATATCCAACAGATTTGTCGTAGTTACCACCAGCAATAATTTTCACCTTCTTATCCTTCTTAGCCTCGTCTATATATTTAGTAATTTTCTTAAAGCTACGCTCATCAATTACAGCGGTAATAAAATTGCTAAAATCTTCCGGACTACCCATTTTCATGCTTGCCAATGCCGCTACCAATTTGTCTTTAATTGCATCTGCTAAGTTACTTGGTATATAAGCCCTTGAACAAGCGCTACATTTTTGCCCTTGAAACTCAAAAGCCCCACGAGCCAAAGCCGTAACAGCTACATCTACATCGGCACTTTTATGCACCATTATAAAGTCTTTACCACCAGTTTCACCTACTATTCTAGGGTAGGTTTTAAACTTCGCAATATTGGTTCCTATCGATTGCCAAATGGTATTAAACACAGCAGTACTGCCTGTAAAGTGCACACCAGCTAAATCAGGGTGCGAGAAACAAACTTTACCTAATGTTGGACCATCTACATAAATCATATTGATAACACCATCTGGTAAGCCAGCTTCTTTCATCACTTTCATAAACATTTGTGCTGAATATACTTGTGTATCGGCAGGTTTCCATACCACTGTATTGCCACACATAGCAGCACTTGCAGGTAAATTAGCACCAATAGCCGTGAAGTTGAAAGGTGTAATAGCTAGCACAAAACCTTCTAAAGGTCGCCATTCTAAGCGGTTGTGCATACCAGGTGAAGACACAGGTTGTTGTTTATAAATTTCACTTAGGTAGTGTACGTTATATCGTAAAAAATCAATCAATTCGCAAGCCGCATCTATCTCTGCTTGGTACACATTTTTACTTTGCCCAAGCATGGTAGCAGCATTAATATGATAGCGATATTTTGTAGCTAATAAATCGGCAGCTTTTAAAAAGATGTGGGCTCTTGCTTCCCAACTCATATTGGCCCAAGCTTCTTTAGCAGCAAGTGCTGCAGCAATTGCTTGTGTAATGTGCTTTTCTTCACCCATATTAAAATACCCAAGTGTAAAAGCTTTCTCATGCGGTGGATGCATGGCTACTTTATTAGCAGTTTTTACAGCTTTATTACCAATGTACATTGGCACATCAATCTGCTTCTTTTTTAGCTCTTTTAAAGTAGCTTTTAGGGCTGCTTTCTCTGGGCTAGCTGGGCCATATTGCAAAATCGGTTCATTGGCTGGTAATGGGTAAGAGAATGTTCCAAAGTTCATAACATCTAATTTTAGAAACTGCAATTTAGGGAAAGGATAGTAACACCGATGACACTGATTGATAGGATGAGAACAGATTTTATATTATTGGTAAAATTTCAAGTAATTATCTCATTTATTTACTGGATCTTTTTTACTGCGTAAAATATTGAAACGATAATATCAACCACAGAGCAAAGAAGCAAAGAAGAATGAGAAAATATTTACCTCTTTTGCTTCTTTGCTCTGTGATTCTACCGTTTTTCAACCGATGACAATGGATTTTTAAAAACTCCCTTTAGGGCTGGGGCATCTTACCGTAAATTTGTAACCAATTCTTTACTATGGCTATTATTTTGTTTGATAATGCACAGCGCAAGTACTTACAACCATTTACCGCCACCAAAGCCATTGCTGCACTGCGTTTTGGCATTGTAACCATTGCAGAAAGATGGGCTTTGCGAACCAATCAAGAAGTATTTATTTATACCGAAAAATATTTGCAGCAGCTATACCCTACCATTACTGAAGGTGACCACATTTGGGTTAATGCATCTGTAATGCTTACAGACCATTTATTGGATAGAATTTTATCGTTACAAATAGATGAAGCTTTAGCCAATGATTGTGGTTTAATTGCTGGTAGAAGTACTGCACCATCACACACATTTAACCCAAAAGAAAGTCTGCAATGGTTTCAGAATATTTATGACGTACTCGATGTTGAATGCATCAAGTATCCGCAACAGTTATTTCACTGGAATGATAAAATGATTCGTGAAGATTTTGCCCATTTAACCAAGAACAAAACATCTCAACCCATTAACCATACCAATCAAGTAATCAATGCGCAAGACATTTTTTTAGAGGATAATGTAACGCTTGATTTTTGCACATTGAACGCTTCAACTGGGCCTATTTATATTGAAAAAGATGCAGTAATAATGGAAGGTTCTATGCTACGTGGCCCATTGGTAATAGGCAACAACAGTTTGGTAAAAATGGGCAGTAAGTTTTATGGTGCAACCACTATTGGCCCTAATTGTGTGGTTGGTGGCGAAATTAAAAACGTGGTATTTCAAGGGCATAGCAACAAAGCACATGATGGTTATTTAGGCGACAGTGTAATAGGTGAATGGTGCAATTTTGGTGCAGGCAGCAGTAATAGCAATGTAAAAAATACTGGTGGTGATGTAAAAATATGGAACGCTGGTGCTAATACTTTTGTATCTGGCGGACAAAAATGTGGCGTATTAATGGGCGATTATAGTCGTGTAGCCATTAACTCGTCTGTCAATACAGGATCGTTTATTGGTGTGTGTTGTAATGTATTTGGCGCAGGTTTATTGCCTACCAAGATACCAAATTTTACTTGGGGTACTTTGGGCGAATACGATTTAGAAAAAGCCTACACCGATATTAATAATTGGAAACAAATGAAACATCAAAGCCTAACCGATGCTGAAATTGGCATTCTGAAGCATATCTTTGAGGTCTCAAAATCTTAACCACATAGACATATAGTCACATAGAATTGTGATTTACAAAACCCTATGACCTATGAGCCTATTGTGGCTATGTGGTACAATATAAAACTACAAACACCAAACTAAAAACTATAATTCATGCGTAAACAAATTGCAGCAGCCAACTGGAAAATGAATGGCACTTTAGAACAAGCCAATACTTTATTGGATGCTTTTGCAGCAGCAACATTAAATGTTAGCGAAAGCAGACTAGCCATATTTGCAGTACCTGCACCTTACTTAATGATGGCTAAGAAAAAATTGGCGGGAAATCCATATTTACAAGTAGCTGCGCAAAACATTTATAGTAAAAAAAGTGGTGCTTACACTGGCGAAATTTCTGTTGAAATGTTACAGTCTATTGGCATTAATTACGTAGTACTTGGCCACTCAGAAAGACGCGAATATTTCAATGAATCAAATGCATTTTTAGCTGATAAAACCAACATCGCTTTAGAATACAACATCACTCCTATTTTCTGCTGTGGTGAGCCTTTAGACATTCGTGAAGCCGATACACAAAACGCTTATGTGGCCACACAATTAACCGACAGTTTGTTCCATTTATCGGCAGAAGCCATACAAAAAGTGGTAATTGCTTACGAACCAATTTGGGCTATTGGCACTGGCAAAACCGCTAGCAGCGCACAAGCACAAGAAATGCATGCCTTTATTCGTTCACATTTTGCAGCAAAATACGGTACAGATGTAGCAAACAATATTTCTATTTTATACGGTGGTAGCGTAAAGGCCAATAATGCGGTTGAGTTATTTTCTCAGCCCGATGTTGATGGCGGCCTAGTTGGCGGCGCATCACTTATTGTAGATGAATTTGTGCAGATTATTAATGCGTAAGTAATTTTTAGAAATAATAAAAATCCCACAGTTTATTTATAAAAAACTGTGGGATTTTTTATTTTAAGTAACTAGCGCTATTACTACTATGATTCTTTTGTTGCGTCGCACACTTCTACGTTCTGTACTTTATTGGGCAATATTCTAAAAGATAGTTCGATTTAGATAATGATTTGCCAATAAAACAACTTACACATTCGCCGTAGGCGATAAATGTTTGTAGAAAAAAAGGTGATAATGAAAAGGAACTCTCTAAGAGTTCAACATGTTATGCTATAAAATCGAATAGATATTTCACATCGTATTCAACCTCAAACTGCTTCAAAAATTCAATATATTCTTGTTGAAACGTCTTCTTATTGTGATGTGCTTCTTGGTTAGCAATATATTTACAAACTACATCTAACTGAGAACGACTATAAGAAAATGCGCCATACCCTTCTTGCCAACTAAATCTACCTTTTACTAACTGCTTGTCGTTAACCCATAACGCGCTGGCGACTTTAATATCTTTTACTAAATCCGGTATTGAAACAGATGGCTTGTACCCTATAAATATGTGAATATGATCAGCAGTACCATTAATTGTAATCAACTTGCTTTTATTATTTTGAACAATACCTGTTATATATTGGTACAATTCATTTTGCCATGTTTTATGTATCAGGCTTTCTCTACCTTTTACGGCAAATACAAATTGAATATAGAGCTGAGTGTAGGTATTTGGCATAGTGGCTTTATAAATATTGAACTCCTACGGAGTTCTTTTTTAAATTCCATTTGGGCTACAAATATTTAACTGCTACGCAATAATTACAATTTAGTATGCAAAGAAAATAGGATTGAATTAAGATTTTACTTACCACCAATCGCTTTAGCAATACCAAATGCAGCAGCAGCAGCAGCGGCACCAATCATCATTACTTTAAGGCCACCAATTACAGGATGAACACCTGTCATTTTGCTTTTAAAATAGCCAAATACAAATAAACAAACCAACGTTACTACAACAGATATTTTCAATGCCTCTTCAGAATTTGTGAAAAAGAAATAAGGACTCAGAGGAATAAAACCACCCAACACATACGACGAGCCAATATTAAACGCACTTTTAGTAGCACGATTAGGGTGTGGTTTATCTAAGCCCAATTCATGTTTCATCATAAAATCTACCCAACGGTCTTTGTCATTGCAAATTTCTTCTACCGCTTTGTCTTGCAATTCTTTACTAAAACCCCAATCTCTAAAAAAGATGCGTACTTCCTCTTTCTCAACTTCTGTTTTAGTTTCTATTTCCTCGTACTCATTTTTCAGTTCGCTGTTATAATGGTCTTGTTCTGTTTTACCAGCCAAATAACCACCTAAGCCCATGGCAATAGAACCTGCAGCTATTTCTGCAATACCTGCCACCACAATTAAACTAGTATTACTTACAGCACCACTTAGGCCTGCTGCCAATGCAAATGGCACTGTTAACCCATCGCTCATGCCTATCACAATATCGGTAAGCAGTTCTGAGCTTGTTAAATGTTTTTCTTGGTGTTTGTGGTGTAAATAAATGTCTTGCATGGTTGGTCGTTCTATCAATTAAAAGTCGTGTAAATATATACAACTCGTATTTTCTACTACATGTTTTTCGTTAGCTTTTGTGGCAACTATTTTAAATACTATTTTGCACACATTATGAAACAAATAGCCTTACTAACCATCTTAAGTTGGTGTTGCATAGCCTGCAAAAGCAAAAAAATATACAAGAACCCTCACGTAAAAATTGTAACCACTTTTGGCGATATAGAGCTAGAATTGTTTGATAAAAAAGCGCCTAAAACCGCAGGTGCCTTTCTAGCTTATGTAGATTCTGGTTTTTATGACAACAGTAATTTTTATCGTGTACTCAACATTACCAATCAGCCTTCTGATGCGCCTAAAACAGAATTAATACAAGGTGGTCTTTGGAAAACTAATAACGAAAAAGCAAGAAACCTAAAAGGTACACCACACGAAACAACGCTACAAACAGGTATTTTGCATAAAACTGGTGTAATATCTATGGCTAGAAACGAGCCGGGCAGCGCTACTACCGAGTTTTTTATTTGTATGACAAATGAACCCGGCCTTGACTATAATGGAGAAAATATAGCTGATAAACTAGGCTTTGCAGCTTTTGGTATAGTTGTAAAAGGGATGGATATTGCAGAGAAAATTTACAAAGAATCGGATGTAAACCAACAGTTTAAAACGCCTATTGCAATTTTAAAAATTGTACGCTTGTAGTTACGGCTTTACTATTATTTCGGCTTCTTTAGTAATAATAATTTGTGGTTTGCCTTTGTATTCTTTAATTATACCAGTTATGCATACTTGTTTATCAGCATAAAACTCTTCGGGTTTGTTGCTAAAGTTTTTTCTGCTATCAGCTTCTATTACAATGGTTAAAGGCGATTGCGGATAAGCTGCACCCATATTTAATAGGGTAATTTTGTTCTCACCACGGTCAAAATATCTACCTCCAAATATTTTACCACAAACAGTTACACTGTCGCCAACATGCTTTGCAGCTTCATCGGGGGTAATTTTTGTTTGAGCAGATAATGAGATACTTGAAGCGATAACTAAAAAAGCGGTTATAATAAATTGACGCATGGGTATAACAATTTGGGAAATTAAAATGGCAATTTCTGCTTAACAGGTCATTTTAAAAAATTTATTTAAAACAACTGAACACCATAATAGCCAATGGTTGTAAATACTGCACAGCGAGTTAAAACACCAATACAGCACCACAATGCCAACTTGTGCATTGGCACATTAAACCCTACACCAACTGCAATACTTACAGGTGCGCCTACTGTAACGGTGCCTAAAAAACCCAAGCCAATAACGCCATATTTTTCCATTAGCTTATGTGCAAGGCTTGGCTTTTTCTCTTTTACTACCAATTTGGGCTTGCGATACTTACCTATAAATGCTTCAATTTTTTCACCCAAAAATGCGGCAACAAAAACCCCAACAATACCACCTGTTAAACTTGCAAAAAAGATAACCCAAGGCGATAAACCCATTAAAAAACCCGTAGGTATAGCTGCGTAAATTTCGAAAGTTGCTAGCGCCGCAACGGTTAGTATCTTATAAAACATGGCGTGAAGCTAAAGGGTTTATGTGTAAATTTATGTTATAAAAATTGAGGTACGTTTTAACCTCGTGTAGTTGTATAAACAATTGCTGCCAATTAATAAAAATCTGAGAGCCTGTTTAAAAATTAATTAAACAAAATTAACATATAAACTTGAAATTAGCCACAAATAACACGAATAATTTGTGAAGATTAGTGCTATTTGTGGCAAGAAGAAAATAATGGCACTTTACAATCTAATTTTAAGCAGGTTATAATTTTTTCATTATTAGTCCATTGAAAATGTAAAACAAACTGCACTAAGCGTTTTACTTGCTGTAAACATACAATAGCCTAATTTTTGTTGTTAGTGGCACTTTTTCTCAAAAAAATAAATATTCGTATTTTCAACTTTATCAAATTTGCTTATTATGTCTACCGCAGTTTTAGCTAAAGTTTTTTTACTTTCAAAAAAGATAACACATACTATACTTATTTAATTTATTTAGCTAGTATTAAAGCTTCAAAGCAATAAGAACGTACAATTGTGCAACAAAAGTTTAATTATTAACCAAAAGCTGGCAACATGAAAAAAAACAATATGGCTGAGCAAGAGAAAAATGCTGAACATTTTTTGAACTTAATACGCAAAAGCAGGCGTGGTAAGTTTAAAATTTATATTGGTATGAGTGCGGGTGTGGGTAAAACATACCGCATGTTGCAAGAGGCACAGCGTTTAATGCGTAATGGGATAGACGTAAAAATTGGTTACATAGAAACACACAACAGAAAAGAAACACATGCATTGCTAGATGGCTTACCAATAGTTCCAAGACGTGAATTGTTTTACAAAGGCAAAGCACTAGAAGAATTGGACGTACAGGCGGTAATTAATCTGCATCCTGAAATTGTGGTAGTAGATGAACTAGCACATACCAATATTGAAGGCAGTAAAAACAATAAGCGCTGGCAAGATGTGATGGACATTTTAGATGCTGGTATAAACGTGATAAGTGCAGTAAATATTCAACATATAGAATGCTTACACGGAGAAGTGAAAATGATAACTGGTGTAGATGTGGCTGAACGCATACCAGACAGTGTACTGCGCCAAGCGGATGAAGTAGTGAATATTGATTTAACGGCAGACGAATTAATTACAAGACTAAAAGAAGGCAAAATTTATTCAACCGATAAGATTGAAATTTCGTTAAAAAATTTTTTTCAGGCGGAGCGCATATTGCAGTTACGTGAGCTCGCATTGAAAGAAGTTGCTAGCCAAGTAGAACGTAAGATAGAAACAGAACTACCACGTAATATACAGTTGAAAACAGAACGTTTTTTAGCATGCATCAGCAGCAACCACGAGATTGCAAAAAAAGTAATTAGAAAAACAGCTAGGTTAGCATCGTACTATAACAGTAAATGGTATTTGCTTTATGTACAAACACCCAAAGAAGATGGCGACAAAATTGGTTTAGCTGCACAAAGGCATTTGATTAATAACTTTAAATTAGCCGCAGAACTTGGTGCAGAAATTATTAAGATTAAAAATACAAACATTGCAAAAGGCATTTTTGAAGCTACTACACTAAAAGAAATTACTACCATTTGTATAGGCAAACCACATCTGAATTTATTTAAAATTATTTTAAGTACAGCTGTATTTAACCAATTGTTAAATAAACTGTCTGAATCAGATATTGACATCGTAATTTTATCGTAATGAAATTAAAAGCAAAATTAACAGTTGGTATAGGATTTCTTTTTATTGTAATACTCGTATTTGGTATTTTGGGTATTACTTCAATTTACAAACTAAGAAACGATACTGATAAAGTGCTAACAAACAATTATGAAACATTAGTATATAATAATAATATGCTAAAATCGCTAGATGAGCTACCAAATAACAAGATTGCTTATCAAGATTTTGAAAAAAATCTATTACTTCAAGAAAAAAATATTACAGAATTCGGTGAAGATGATGCAACAAAATGGCTACGCAAGAATTTTGAAAAACTAAAACTACAACCTAATGATAGCAGTAATTACAGAGAAATAAGGCAGGCTATTCAGCGCATTAATAACATTAACCAAAATGCTATTTTACTAAAAAAAGATACGGCACAAAGTACCGCCAACAATGCGATATTTTGGCTTACTGTAGTGTTTACCATTTTAACTATTATTGCGTTAACGCTCACGGTAAATTTCCCTGATATTATTGCTACGCCCATAAAAGCACTAGCCGAAGGTATTACCGCCATTGCCAATAAAAATTACAGCAACCGTATACACTTAAAGCAAAATGACGAATTTGGCGATTTGGCGAATGCATTCAACATTATGGCCGAAAAACTAGATGAATACGAACACACAAATTTGGCTAAAATTAAGTTCGAAAAAAGCCGTATTGAAACCATTATTAACCAGATGAAAGATGGAATTATTGGATTAGACGAGCAAAAAAACATTCTGTTTATTAATGCAGTTGCTGAAAAAATGTTAGGGCTAAAAGAACAAGATATTATAGGTAAATATGTAGCAGATATTGCCCTTACCAACGATTTAATGCGCCGCTTATTGCAAGATGATCATCGTAAAGAACTAAAAATTTATGCCGACAATAAAGAAAGCTATTTTAACAAAGAGGTGCTTAGCGTAAGTAACGATGACCAAGTAATTGGCAATGTGATTGTGCTAAGAAATATAACACCATTTCATGAGTTGAACGAAGCTAAAACCAATTTTATAGCCACAGTTTCGCATGAATTAAAAACACCAATTGCATCCATAAAAATGAGCCTCGATTTGCTAGAAAACAAACAAATAGGCAGCCTAAACAACGATCAAAAGCAACTTATTGACAGCATTAAAGACGATAGCAACCGACTATTAAAAATTACAGGTGAATTATTGAACTTATCGCAAGTTGAAACAGGTAATATTCAGCTTAGCCTACAGCCTTGTAGCCTTATAAATATTGTTGATTATGCTACTAATGCTGTAAAAATGTCTGCCGAACAAAAAAAAATTACCATTAAACAGGAAGTGGCTACAAGTAATGTTTTGGTAAAAGCCGATAAAGACAAAACGGCTTGGGTGCTTATTAACTTACTTGCAAATGCCATTAAATATTCTGACGAGCAATCTAATATTACTATTAGAATTGAACACGAAGTTGATAATTTAAAAATTAGCGTAATAGATAAAGGTGTGGGCATTGCACCAAAGTACTTAAACAAAATTTTTGACCGCTATTTTAAAGCACCAAGCAGTATTTCTACAGGCACAGGTTTGGGATTAGCCATCAGCAAAGAATTTATAGAAGCACAAGGCGGTACTATTGGCGTAAAAAGCATTTTTGGCGAAGGCAGTTGCTTTTACTTTCTATTGCCTGCTTAAAAAACTATTCAATTAAATTTTTTGAATTCAAATTAATTTAATTTATAATTAAACCTTGTGTTTTTCCACTGCAATGCCTAGCAGAAAATAAACTAGTTTCAAATATTTTGCCCAGTTATTTACTTCGCACACATCTAAAACCCGTATTGCTACTACCAGAATCGGTACTACTTTTCATTCTACGAGAAACCCGATAACCTGTACAATAACTTTTATTGCACATAAACGAGCCACCACGCAACGTTTTTTTTGGTGTGTAAGGCTCTTGAGGGTCGTAACTGCTAGCTGGCCCTTGAGGGTTTTTAATACCTTCGGTTTTTGTAGTAATTTTATAGTAATCATTTCTATACCAATCATTACACCATTCCCACACATTACCTGCCATGTCGTACAAACCATAGCCATTAGCTGAATAGCGTTTTGTGGGCGCAACGCCATAAAACCCATCTCGCTTAGTATTAATATTAGGAAAATTTCCTTCCCAAGTATTTGCTTTT
>JAAFHG010000103.1 GCA_013297585.1 Chitinophagales bacterium | reverse complement strand
CAGAAAAAATAAATCTAACCTATGGCTTGCGAGTAAGCATGTTTAATGCACTAGGACCGGGTAATTTTTATAGCTACGATGCAGCAGGTAATGTAAAAGATACCACAGCTTACAAAAGCGGACAGATTGTAAAAACTTACGTAAACCTACAACCACGTTTTGCCACAAGTTATAAGCTCAACGATAGACAATCTATTAAGTTATCATACAGCCGTAACGTGCAAAATATTCACTTGTTGTCAAACTCTACATCGGCTAACCCTACTGACTTGTACGTAGGTAGTAGCAACAATATTAAACCCGAAATTGCCGACCAAATTGCTGTAGGCTATTACCAAAACTTTAAAGAAAACGCCTACGAGTTTTCGGCAGAAGTATATTACAAAGCCTTACAAAACCAAATAGATTACAAGAACGGTGCAGAGTTAAGAGCCAATGAAAATGTAGAATCACAATTATTGTATGGTAAAGGCAGGGCTTATGGTATAGAGTTATTCTTTAAGAAAAAATATGGTAAATTCAATGGTTGGGTAGGCTACACTTTATCTAAAACCGAGCGCCAGTTTGACCAAATAAATAACGGTGCATGGTACAATGCTACGCAAGATAGAACGCACGAATTATCGGTGGTAGGTATTTATCAAGCAAGCAAAAAATGGACGGTTTCTGCCACATTCGTGTATTACACAGGCAACGCAGTCACTTTTCCAAGTGGCAAGTATAATATTAACGCACAAACCGTATTTTACTACACCGAACGCAATGGTTATCGCATGCCAAACTACCATCGCTTAGACTTTGGCGCTACGCTACAAGGTAAAAAAACAGCTAAAACAGACCGCAGTTGGACCTTCTCATTGTACAACGCCTATGGCCGTGAAAATGCCTTTGCTATTAACTTTGAAGAAGACCCAAACAACGCTAACAAAACACAAGCCGTACAAACGACCTTGTTTAGATGGGTGCCTTCTGTTACTTACAACTTTAAATTCTAAGTCATGCAACAATCAATTATAAAATACACCTTACTTATAGCGCTTACCACACTTGTAGCTTGCACCAAAGTAATAGATATAAACCTTAACGATGCTGCACCACAGCTAGTAATTCAAGGTAATGTTACCAACCAAGCAGGTATTACCACAGTAAGCATTAGTAAAACCATTAACTACGCTCAAGACAATGTGTTTCCAACCGTATCGGGTGCAGTGGTTACTATTAAAGACAGTACCTCAGGCATAACCACGCCTTTGTTAGAAGTAACGCCTGGTACTTACCAAACCTCAACAATAGTAGGCACTGTAGGCCACACTTACTTGCTAAATGTATTGCTAAACGGCACTACTTACAAAGCTAGCAGCACCATGCCTAGCCCTGTAACATTCGATTCTATTACCTTTCAAGTTAATTCAGGCTTTGGGCAAACCCAAATTAATCCAATGCCAAACTTTCAAGACCCAGCAGGCATTAGCAATAGCTACCAATTTGTACAAACCATCAATAGCAAAGTCACCAAAAAGGTATTTGTGTTTAACGATCGCCTAAGCGATGGTAAATACATACAACGCCAACTATTTAACGATAGCGCCTACATACAACCAAAAGACACCATACAATTAGAAATGCGTTGTATTGATAACAATGTGTTTGAATACTTTAAACAACTCAGCGGCCTAGACCCAACCAATGGTCAACCAACAGCACCAACTAACCCTGTAAGTAACATAAGTGGTGGTGCACTAGGCTATTTTAGCGCCCACACCACACAAAAGAAAAAAGCCATCGCACAGTAGCAATAATGTATTGGTCAGCATAGGTACAAAGCCCATCTATTTGCTTTAATTTTCAGCACTCCCGATAGCTATCGGGAGCGGCAGCAGCAAGTAGATGGGCTTTTTTTGTGCCACCATTTAACTACAGGTTTAATTTAAGTAAAACAATCTCTGAAATATTCGGGTAAGCCTCTGAAACACTCAAGGACGCTTCCTAAAGGTTCGGGTAAAGCTCTAAAATAGTCAGATTTGCTTCCAAAACACTAGGGTACATCTTCTTAAGGCTCGGGTAAGTTTCTTAAACACTTGGGTTTGCTTCCAAAAGGCTCGGGTACGCTTCCTAAAATAGTGCGGCATAAAAAAGCATCCATTTGGATGCTCCTACTTCAATTCTATCCAATTCTGATAAAATCATTCCTTCTGCTACCAGCACCACCTATATCCTCTGTCGGTTCAAATATCACATTGTGATTTTTATAAAGAATATTTTCTAATTTTTCTAATTTTTTCTTTGGCGATTTTATTTTCTTATTTAATAGTATGTATATGCAGTTGTTGTAATCTTGTATATGCCAGAAACTACTTGGCGGGAACAAATTAATCATTGCATGTTCATATATATATTGAATCTGGCTCTAATGTACCTTTGTAAGTATTATTCATTGTCCATAGCTGCACATCTTTTGGCATGGGTTGCACTTATGTTAATATCTCTAGGAACGGCATAAAACCCAAAACTAGAACTCACGTCATGCTTCCACATGTTGTGCATTATTTTTATACAACTAGCTATGACCTTTGCGCCATCATGGTCATTAAATATTTTTTTGTATGCATTACTTGCATTCTTGTCTTTTATATCACAGTATTTTATGGCAGCAATGCCTACGGACAAATGTTCTACTCTTACAAAATAATTTCTATGCTTTGCTTTAAATCTGAATTCTGAAATGTGTGTTAAATGTGGCTCAAACCTTTCCTTTTTGCCTAAAAATTGAGAAGTATAACACGATTCTGTATCAAACATAATTCCGATTAAACAGTTAAATATTTATAACCGCTTACCCTTTTCCTTTGCTGTTCTGAAGCTGACAATGGAACGAGTTTTATATGTACATTCCCTTTCTTTAATTCAACTGTTGAGATTTCTGTTGAATAATTATTTATAATTCTAATTGATTTAGCAGGTTTCCTTGTATTTAATTTCTGATTTGTATACATAGACGATTTTTTTTGAGTTTCTGAAAAATTGTCTAGGGATGAATTTTTTACCATTTTCTTAGGCATGTCTTTGGAACTAGCTATGCCCACAAGTTGTAAAGCTAAAATAAATAGACCTTGAGTTTTACTAAATGAGCTTTTCAATTTATGCATGATAGAGTAAATTTAATACAGAATTTCTAAAACCATGTTAGAACTAAACGTAAGGTAATTGATTTTGTTATTTACATAGCATTAAAATCGGTTAAATGGCAAATAAATAATCTTCTTTGATTATCTTCACCCGCCTGTTTCCTGCTCACATCAATTGCCGCAATCAGCCACTTTTTTGACGTAATTGTACCTGCTAGCTTCGGTACTTAATGGTTATGTTTAATTTTGAAACGACTAACGCATTTTGTAGTGTAGCAACGCAGCATAGCCGACCTGTGGTAGTGTAGTGCTTGTTTTTTTGTAATGAATAGCTTTAAGATTAGGTAACGCATAGCGCAAGTCAAGAGGTCTGCGCTAGTGAAATGTTCTGTTTAGGTATGTAATTGGATTGAGATAAAACATCTTTTTCCAGCCCATCACACTGCTGTCAATTTTCCATAAATAAGGTAAAAGACTTACAATGCTATAATGTAAATGGGGTAACTTTCCTTTAGCATTGCCTGTAGCACCCACAGAGCCTATAGTAGAATGATTATTTACAAATGCAAATCGATGTGTCTTGATTTCTTTTAGGTGTGCATAATAATGCAAACGCCATTTAGGGCCAAGCACTAATACTACATTACCACCCATTGAAATTTGACTAGTGTAAACAACTAAACCACTTGTGGCGGGATGAACTGTTGTACCAGCATTTGCAAAAATATCTACGCCTTTGTGAGTTACCGATTTGCCCCAAGGATAAAACCAAAAAGAATCTTGATCATAATCACTTCTAGTAGCACCTTCAACAGGCATTTGATAATGCTGTGGTAGTATCAACCCTATTACAAGTATTACCACAAAAGCTATCAATATTTTATGTTGCTTTTTTAATTGCATGGGTGTATAATTTGCGCACAGCTGCACTAAATTCATGCCATAATCAGCATCCCTATTTCTTCGCAGCGGCCAAGCTTTTTTGTAAATAATCTTCTCTTACAGGTGTAAATACATCTAGCAACTTACAATCAGTAATAGCAACACCACCATGCACCACGTTTGAAGGAATCACAGCTATATCACCCGGTTCTAATACTTTCGAGACACCATCTACTGTTAGTTCAAACTTCCCAGAAATCACTTGACTCACTTGCTCATGTGGGTGACTGTGCAAAGGCAAAGCACTATTGGCATCTACATTTATATAGCTAAAAGTCATACTATCTGTATGAATAAATTGGGCATGATAGCCTTCAATAATATCGGTAACAGGCACATCGGCTATTTGTAAAAAAGGCATTGTTGGGTATTTATAATAAATAATTTTGTTTAGGCTACAACATTACAATAATAGCTTTATCGTACAATAAGTTGTTGCACCATAATAGATTGCCCCACCAATTTCCATTCACCATCTATCTTTTCTAGCAAGCGTATTTCGTAGGTTTTAGTTTGCTTGCCCGTGGCGGAAATAGATAGTTCTTCATGACTTACCCACGCACTATTCTGTTGTATGCTAAAAGTATAATTAGAATTTACGGATGTGCCACCATCACCCATATTTTCAGGCTTAGGCTGCACCATAGCCATTGGTGGCACATCTATCACTTCTCCATTACCTGTTGACACTAATATTCTACTATAAGGACGTATTTGCCAGCAAGCTGCATGGCCTGCTACATCCTTAGCTCGCCATGTAGCCGATTCTTTTTCAAGCAATGCTTTAATGGCTTGCTCTTCTTTATTGGTTTGTGAGCGTACAATAATAACTGTACCAAGAAACACAAGAATTAGGTAAATCTTCTTCATAATAGCAGGCTTAATAATTGAGACGGTAAAATAATAAAAAAAACGACCCAATATATTATCTGGTCGTTTTATCATATGTAACAAATCAATTATTTTTAATGAAGGGCAATGTATGCGCTACACCATTGTTAAATACTAGCAGATAGCTACCACTTGCCATATCGTTTATAGCAATGGTAGTTTGCGTTGCAAAAGCTGCGGCTTTTATGGTTTTAACTAATTGACCATGTACATTGTATAAGTTAATGGTAGTGCTAGTATTTACAATTGGATGCTGCAATACAAAGCCATTAGTTGCAGGGTTAGGATAAGCTTTTAACGCCGTTAATTGCTGATCACTCACATTGACAATATTGCTGTACTGATAACTACCATCTGTATGAATCATCTTCAAGCGATAATAGCAAGTTGCAGTTAGTGCATTAGCATCTATTGCTGAATAACTGTTGATCCCATTACCATTCTTTGCAGCAACATTTGCAATACCGGCAAATGAATTAGCATCAAGACTTCTTTCCACTTCAAATCTTTGTACATGTATCTCGTTGTTAGTAGCCCATTCTATTGCAATAACGCCATTGCTTTTACGTGCATTAAACGACAATAGATTAAGTGGTAACGCTGTTATATTACTTACTACAAATGGGGCAAATGTTGTATAGCCACTTGCCTTAGCATAATAAGGATTAGCTATCGTTCCTGCGCCAGAAACAGTGGCCGAAGCTTCTGTATAAATGGTGCCGTTGTAACGATTAATAACCGTAGCAGATGCAGGATTAAAGCCATTTGCTTGATCTGCCAATAACCAGCCTAAACTAATGGCTAAGTTGGTTACACTTGCAGTAGTTGGTTCAACTGTAAATTGTTTGTTTACTACTTTAGTCATGTCGCCCATAGCATTATCAATAGTACTTTTTACGCCTACACCTATAATATCTGTTGTGCCTGTATTATTTAGCTTTACAGGGCTATAAGTATTGTTACTACCAATAGGATACAGCACATCAGATGTGGTAACTCTATTTTTAAGCATACCATTACTACTTATGTTAAAGAAAATGGTTTGCCCTATTGTGTTATTTGTTACCACCATATTAGTAGCGGCATTACTAGTGCCTATTGTTCTTGCACCAGCATCTACAATACCAGTATTACTTATATTTAAATTAATAGTGCCTACAGGTGCAGTAGTAGCAGTTGTAATAAAGCGTATTGCATTACCCAAGTACCAAATACCATTTACATTAATAGTGATATTACTAGCCAATGTAGAATGTGCTACTACACAAGAAGTACCTGTAGCTTTCATATCTAGTGTGCCGTTGATGTTGTAAGTGTATTTGCCAAATTCACCTACTGTATTGGTAGTAGGGCTACTACCAGCTATTAAATAGCCTGAGCTACCTATTGTTACAGTTTTACCAGCATTAATTGTAACAGCAATGTCGTCATCGTTTTGCAATGTGCCAGTGTTAGTTGTTGCATCAAAATTGGCACGCAGATAACTAGCAAGGTTTAAGTTGGCGTCAATTACAACTTCAACATTGGTAGCAATACTATTTACAGTAAAAGTGTTGAAATAATAAGTGCTTGTACCAGTAATAAATATTTGGCCACTTGTTTTATAGCCTTGAAAATTAACCTTATCATTAGTAGTAGAACTAGAACCTACTGTACCAAAATTATTGATGCTGCTACCTATGCGTATGTTTCTTATACCCGCAGCATTATTTGCATCCAATCCAGATTTTAAAGTAGCACCACTTTCTATTACCAAGTTATTGGCAAATGATGTGGCATTTAGTGTTACTACATTACCTGTTCGTATAGTAATGGTATTAGTACTGCTTGGTGGCGGTGTACTTGTAGCAGCCCAACTAGTACCATCGTATGTTTCCCAAATAGCAGTTGCCACAGGTGTACTGCCTGTAGCGCCCCAGTTACCAGTAGCGGTGCTTCTATAATCACCAACTGTAGCTGCTGGTACATTAGCAGTTTTAAATTTCCATTCTGTGCCAGTAGTTGTGCCGTTTATATTAGTAGCATCAATGCGCCAGTAATAAGTTGTGTTAGCGCTTAAATCAGGCGATAAATACGTAGGCGTAAGTGCTGCTATATCTGCCAGTTTAGTAAGGCTACCAGAGCTCGTTCCTAAGTAAATAGCATAGTTATCAGAGTAATTGCCTGTCCATGTAAATGTTACCTTATTGCCAGATAAAAATACATTGGTGGCATTATTAGCAGGCGATGGTGTTGCAGGCACACTAGGCATTGTAATTAGCCCCGGTGTTGTTACTGCTACAATAGCGCTATAAATTGATTGACTAAGAGCACTAACAGCTTTTATACGATAGAAATATTTAGTGCTTGGCAGCAAGCCTGTGTCTTTATAATTGGTAGTATCGGTACCTATATGCGCTACATCTACAAAGTTCAAGCTATCGGTGCTACGCTCAAGTACAAAGTATAGCTCGTTGTTAGAATTATCTACCCAACTAGCATTAACAGTACTACTAGCTGTTACGCTTGAAGTCGTTGCATTCAATAGTAAATTGGTAGGCGCTTCTACAAAATTGGGTGATTGTACTGCTAGCTCACCAGTAGCTTGTTTAAATTTCCAAAGCAAACCTGGGCCTGGTGTGGCTGGCTCAAATTGTGTAATAGTACCAGTAATGGCTGCACTTGTGGTAAATATTTTAAACACATCGCCTGATGCTGGTGTACCAGTAAAATTAATACGCAACGTACCACCATAAGCAATGGTGCCAGTCACATTTATTTTATCCCAAGTGCTATTAGTTTTATTAATATCAATAGCAGTTTCAGCGGTTGATTGTAGCGTCAATTTATCTTTCAAGGTAAAAGTACTAACAGAGCTATCACCAGGTTCTAATTTACCTGCTACGTCTACTGGCGCAGCTACATTGCCTTTACCAGCTAGAATAGCACCATCATTCACAGTTATTTTACCTACACCAGTATTAGAGCCATTTACAATCAATTTACCAGCGGTAATGGTGGTAGTACCGTTATAAGGATTAGAACCTGTAAGGCGCCAAAGACCATTACCTTCTTTTATAATGGTGGTTTCGCCATCGGTATTGGTAGCGCTACCATACAGTTGGTTATTAATTGAGCCTGCAAATGTTTCATCGGTACCAGCAGCACCTACAACATAAGTAGTATAGCCAAAACCAAAAGATACCGTTTTGGTACCACCACAAGATAACATTGTACCACTAGGGCCTGATAAGCCACCCAAGTACAAGGTTTGATTATTAGAATAGCTAGCAATTTTTGTAACGCCAGCTGTTACTACTCTATTACTAGGAAAGCCCACACCATTGTCTATCATTAAAATACTACCATCAGTACTATTTACACCATTGGCTACCAATGTGCCAGTAAAATCGCTCCAATCACCTTGTACCAATTCTCTCAAATAAGGTATAGCATAGTTTAAAGTACCATTACCATGAACAGTACAGTTAATATTGGCATTTCTGTATGGCTCAAAACCGTTGATAGTGCTATCATCTACATACATTTCTAATGGGTAATTTTCATAAATAGTTGTACTGCCGCCAGATGTCTTATAAGTACCACCATGTAAGCGTAATACATTAGATGTACCAATGGCAACATTATTGTTAATGATATCATCAGCCTCTGTAGCGCTACTTACAGGTATTACTTCTATTGTACCATCTTTTATCGTTGTTTCACCATTGTAAGGGTTAGCACTTTTTAATACCAATTTACCCGGACCAGATTTTACCAAACCGCCTTCGCCAGAAAGCACACCTGTAAAAGTTACAGTACTAGCTGCATTGGCCACATTAAACTCAGTAGTTGCATCTATAATGGCATTTCTATCTGTGCTTACACTACTACCAGTGTAAGACCATTTACCACCTTTCCAAACCCAGTTAAAACCATAGTTTGGCGAAGCGCCAATAGAACTTGATAAACCACCATTAGCCAGTTTATTTAACTCTAATGTACCCGCTCTTAATACGGTAGCACCTGTGTAACTATTATTGGTTAATAGTGATGCAGTACCGCTACCAATTTTGTTAAATGAACCACTACCAGCTATAAAACCAGTACCTGAAAACGTATAGTTACCATTGGTATTTAGCAATATATCTTTTGTCCCCATCTGTGCAGTAAGATTAATCGTTTGACCATTGGTACCTGCTTCTAAAAAGCTAAGTTTACTGCTATCACTAAATGCACTTGCAGTAGTATCGCTAAGCCAGTTGTTGGTTGTTTTATCCCAGTTTTGATTTACAGCACCAGACCATACCAAATCGGGTACAAATGTGGTTGGGTCTAGCACAGGCACTTCTATTGGCTTCGTTCTTGCCACTAATACATTTGAGTAGTTAGATGAACCAGATGCGTTGTATGCTTTTACTCTAAACGTATCTGTTGCTTCCGGCAGCAAGCCTGATAATACAAAGTGATTATCATTTACGCCAGTAGTACCTATTTGTACAAATACTCCGCCTATTTTACGCTCTACTATATAGCCTGTTTCTTTTTCAGTATAATCAAACCATGATAAATAGATAGCACTTTGCGTAGCAGAATCAGCTTTTAAGTTTAGTGGTGCTCTTAAGTAAAGTTGTGTGTTACTATCGCTAATACCATTGATGTAGTTTTCAATATTGGTATAGCCTGTAGACGAAAGCACCATCGCATCGTTTACAGCAGGGTTAGTACCATTTGCTGTTTCCCAAGTATCAGGCATACCATCGTTATCAGTATCTTGTCTTGCAGTACCTGCCCATAATGCCCATGTAGTAGGTACACCAAATGGCAACACCGCTTCATTAGCTATTAGTTCGCCTTTTAGGCCAAAAGATTTTACCTCATTTACTACATAGTAATCAGCTAAATCTCTACATGGTAATGATGCGCCTACGGTAGGTAATACATTGGTAAGTAAACTATTCGCAGTAACAGTAGGCAATGAAGGATAAGCATAAGGGGTTGCTTTAAAATCTGGCCCGCCTCTATATTCACTTGGTTGTAATGTATAAGGGTCAAATATGCCGTTTCTATTGCTATCGTGTATGTTATCTGTGGCATAAATATGAAAGCCAGCGTTACCATCGT
>JAAFHG010000060.1 GCA_013297585.1 Chitinophagales bacterium | reverse complement strand
ACGACCCTAACAATGCATGGGATGGCAAACTAAATGGCACACCATTACCAGTAGGCACCTACTATTACATCATCAACCCTAAAAATGGCAGAAGCACATTAAGTGGTAGTGTAACGATTATTAGGTAGGTAGATTTAAAAAAAATACTAAATATTAATATATTTATTAATAAATATATTAAGAACGCATAAAAATTATAATACTTAGCCCGAAATAAACTATGACATAGCTCTACTACAACAACTTCTTTTTTACTAAATACAGGTAAGCACAGGAAGGTTACCTAAAAATTAATGCTACTTTCACAAACATAACAATTACAACATGCTGCCAGCAAAATTTGTCTTAATAATAGTTGCCGCAATTATGGGCACAGTGGCTACTGCACAATCTAAGCAACCAAATATTATTTTCTTATTGGCAGACGATTTAGGTTATGGTGATATTGGCTGTTATGGACAAGAAAAAATTGAAACACCGAATATTAACCAGCTCGCCAAAGAAGGTTTACGTTGTACACAGTTTTATTCAGCATCGCCCGTATGTGCACCAGCAAGAACCAGTTTTTTGACAGGCTTACATGCAGGTCATACACCCATAAGAGGCAATAAAGGCTTTAGCCCAGAAGGTCAAACACCTCTGCCAGATACGACTGTTACATTTGCCATGCTACTGCAACAAAAAGGTTATAAAACTGCAGCCTTTGGCAAGTGGGGCTTAGGTTTTGTAGGTACTAGCGGCGAGCCAGCAAAAAAAGGGATTACAGAATTTTATGGATATAATTGTCAAACACTAGCACATAATTACTACCCTGACCATTTGTGGCATAATGCAACCAAAATAGACTTTATCAATAACCCCGAAACACACCAACTATATGCTGCCGATGATATTCACAGTAAGGCATTGGCTTACTTAAAGCAGCAGCGCCAACAACCGTTTTTTTTATTTTTGCCATATACTTTACCACATGGCGATTTAAGTGTACCACACGATAGCTTATATAAATACTATGTATTAAAATTTGCCGAAGCACCACTACCTCAACCAGCCAATTACAAGACAAAAGAAGGGAAATGGTTTGAACCCTACCCGCATGCAGCATTTGCCGCAATGGTAGCAAGGCTTGATAAATTTGTAGGTGATATCAATAAAGTTTTAAAACAAAACAACTTAGAAGATAATACCATTTTTATATTTACCAGCGATAATGGACCACATAAAGAAGATGGCGGTGATCCTATTTTTTTTAATAGCACAGGCGGCTATCGTGGTATAAAAAGAGACGTATACGAAGGTGGTATAAAAGCACCATTTATAGCAAAGTGGAAGGGTCATATAAAAACAAATAGCGAAAGCAATTTTACATTTGCTTTATACGATATGTTTCCCACTTTTTTAGAACTGTCTAAAATCAAAAACACCGCACTTGTAGATGGTATATCTATAAAACCCACTATGTTAGGTAAGCCACAAGCACCGCATAAGTATTTATATTGGGAGCTAGGCGAAGCTGGTAGCAAGCAAGCTATACGGGTGGATAATTGGAAAGCTATAAAACTAAAAGTAAATACTAATAGCACTGTACCTATAGCGTTATACAACTTATTGTTAGATCCATTTGAGCAAAACAACATAGCTACTAAACACCCAGCAATAGCTAAAAGACTAGATAGCATGCTGCAAATTGCACATGTACCAAATAAAGATTGGCCTCTTCTAAAAAACGAGTTTTAAACAAATAACGCTTTGTAGTATTGCTTTACAATTTTTATTTTATATTCGTGCTACCCCGTAACAAAATTGTATTGCTACCATTAATTGTGAAACCGTAAGATGTTGAGACAATGTGTGCAGTATGCATTGCGTTAAAGAAATACTAATGATATAAGCTTACTAAATGCTTAACGATGCCTGAAATCTCATCCTTTAGAAAAGTACTCGCCTACACACCACAGCCAAGTATTTTATTACAAATAGTAAACGATGAAGCTATAATTGTAATAGCCAATAGTGCCTACTTGCAATTGCTAGCCACCAAAGAAGAAAGCATTATACACAAACCACTTTTTAATACCCCAAACTTTGGTGTAGATGATATAAATACCAATGTTATACTACAATTAAAACAATTATTACAACAATGTGTAGCTGCTAAAACAACCATTAACCTACAAGAACAGGCTTTTAGCATTTATTATCTTTTACAAAACAAAATTGAGCGCTATACCCTTTCTTTCAACATAACACCAATTGTAAAGGCAGGCGGTGGCGATATAGAATTTGTATTGCTAAATATTACCAATGATACTGAAAAAGTAACCCTAAAAAATACTATCAAACTTTTAGATAAGCAACTTCGCGAAAGCGAAGATGACATTAAAGAAATTGAAAATAGACTACTAATCGGTAGATGGGAAATAGATATTGAGAATAAAAAAATGATTTGGTCTGATGAGGTATTTATTATTTGTGGATACGCTCCACAAGCCTTTGATCCAAGCGAAAAACGTCATTTTTCTATTACACACCCTGAAGATTTAGAATATGCTAAGCAAGCGTTGCAAGAAACCATCCAATTTGGTAAACCATTTTCTATAGAAAGACGCCTTATAAAGGCCAATGGAGAGATAGTACATGTATTATCTAAGGGCAAGGCTATAAAAAACGAAATGGGACGTGTAGTGAAAGTAAAAGGTTTTTTCCAAAATATAACCGAGCAAATACAACAAAAGCAAGCCATAAATACTGTGAAAGCCAATCAAGAAGCCTTAATAAACGGTACTAATGATTTGGTATGGTTGATGGATGAAACAATGCAAGTACTAATAGCCAACAATGCCTACTTAAACAAAACAAAAGAACTAGCCGAAAGCTATGCATCAAATAATAATAAAACAATATTAGACACAAAAAATGAGAGGACAAACAGGTGGATAAAAATGGTAGCGAAAGCATTGAAGGGCAATACAATAACCTTTAAAGAACAAATTTTTAACCCACTTAATAATGCGTACGAATATGCTTTGGTTTCAATAAACCCAGTACATAATTCTAATGGTGTAGTTAAAAACATTGCATGTTTTGCAAAGGATGTTACACTAGAAACCAATAACCTTATTACACTAGAAGCTACCAAAGCCAAGCTCGAAAATACTTTAGCGGCTAGCTTAGATATTATATGTATGATAAATGGCAATGCCATCTTTTTAGACGTAAATGCTGCCTCAGAAAAAATATTAGGTTACAAGCCAAAAGAAATGATAGGCAAAAGTTTGACACTTTTTCTACATCCTGAAGATGTAGAATTTACTTTAGCCGAGGCACCAAAAATAAAAGAAAAAGGTGTAGTAACACATTTTGAGAACAGATACATAACAAAAGATGGCGCTATTATTAACATCAGTTGGACGGGTAGTTACCAAGCCACAACAGACATTTTATACTGCGTTGGTAGAGATGTTACTGAAAAAAAGAGACAAGAACAAGCCTTACAAGCATCTAAAAAAGAGTACCAAAGCCTGTTTGATAATAACCCATCTGCACTAATAATCTGGGACTTTGAAACGCAGAATATTGTAGAATGTAATACCCAAGCTTTAACGATATATGGATATACAAAGGAAGAGTTTTTGCAGCTTAGTATTAAAGACATAAGACCCATAGAGGAATATAAAAAATTTGATGCCGCCACTACCTCAGAAATAGCCTACAAAAATGCTAGTAATAGTGGTTGGAAACATAAAAAGAAAAATGGTGAAACGTTTTTTATAGAAGTAAGTAAGCACTTAATAGACTATAAAGAAAGAAGGTGTGCTTTAATTATGATAAACGACGTAACACATAAAATACATATACAAAAAGCACTCATTGAGTCTGAAAAAGATTACAAAAACTTGTTTGAACACAATCCATCGCCCATGTTTATTTGGGACTTTGAAACCTTAGACATTATAGAATCTAATATTGAAATAATAAAACTTTTTGGCTATACGAGTAAAGAATTTTTAACTTTAAGTATTCTTGACTTAATACCAAAAGAAGATTTAGCATTTGCAAAAAGTGCTTTTGAAGTGCAACGCAAAAATGGGCATTATGCAATACAAGGGGTAAAACACAAAAAGAAAAATGGTGAACTTTTACTAGTAGATATAAACGCACACAATCTTAATTATAAGGGTAAAAAAGCATCGCTTGTACTTATTAATGACGTAACTGAAAAACTAAAAATACAACGTGATATAGCCGAAAGTGAAGCAAAATATCGTTCATTTTTTGAAAATAGTATTGACGGTATTTTTATAACAAAAAAGAGCGGCGGCATTATAGACGTAAACCCAAGTGGTTGTAAACTGCTACAAATGACAAAAGAAGAAGTGTGTATGGCAGGCAGAAAGGGCGTAACAGACATCACAGACCCTAGATTAGAGGCTTTTTTAAATGAGAGGCAAAAACTAGGCTATGCAAAAGCCGTAGTAACGCATATACGTAAAGATGGTATCAAGTTTGAAGCAGAAGTATCTTCATCAAGTTTTATAGATGCCAATGGCGAAAGTGTTAATGCATTGATTCTCAGAGACATTACAGAACGCCTTGAAAACCAAGAGCAAGTACGAGAAAGTAACGAGCGTTTTAATTATGTAAGTAAAGCAACCTCTGAAGCTATATGGGATTGGAATTTAATAACTGGCGAGATTTTTTGGGGCGATGGTTTTAAAACCATTCTTGGCTACGATAACAAAACCATAGTACCCACTTATGAAATGAACCTTAACCTCATTCACCCAAGAGATAGAGACATGGTGAATAAAAAAGTGTTTGATGCCATAGAAAGTAATCAAAACGCTTGGGAAGAAACTTATCGCTTTTTAAAAGCAGATAAAACCTATATTAAAATAATTAACAGAGCTTATATTATTAGAGATAAGGCAGGTAAAGCCATACGTATGGTGGGTGCAAAAAGAGATGTAAGCCAATACCAATATTATAACGAGCTAGAAAGACTAGAGAGAAACATTCTTGCAATAAACGAAGCTGGCGATAAAGAGCTAGAAGAAGTATTAAGTATTTACTTACTAGGCATAGAAGTATTACACCCTGGTATGATATGTTCAATTTTGCAACTTAAGGGCAATCAATTATTTAACTTAGCCACACCAAGCCTACCAGAAGCCTACATAAATGCTATAAATGGCGTTATTATTGGTAACAATGTAGGATCTTGTGGCACTGCTGCGTTTACCAAAAAAAATATTATAGCCACAGATATAGATAACGACCTACACTGGGTAGATTACAAAGGCTTAGCAGAAGAATTTGGGTTAAAAGCCTGCTGGAGCCATCCAATATTTAACCAAAAAGAAGAAGTTATTGCCACTTTTGCGGCCTATTATCAACAAACAAAATCGCCTTCAGCAACAGAAGAAAATACCATTACAAGAGCCAGTAATATTTTAAAAATTATTCTTGAAAGCTACGAGCGTACACAAGCTTTAAAAGAAAGTAACGAACGCTATAACCTAGCTACAAAAGCAACTTCAGACGCCATTTGGGATTGGGATTTAACAACAGGTTTTTTAGTTTGGACAGAAGGCTGGCAAAGTATTTTTGGGTACAATTTAGCTACCCTACCAAATGATATTAGCTTTAAAATACAAAATACACACCCAGAAGATGTAGAAAAACTAACAGCTAGCTACTATAAAATTGTAAAAAGTAACCAAACAAATTGGACAGAACAATATAGATTAAAAAAGGCAAATGGCGAATATGCTTACGTAGTAAGTAAGGGTTTTGTAATAAGAAATGAAGATGGTAGAGCCATTAGAATGGTGGGCGCTACAAGAGATATTACAAAAAGAAAACAAGAAGAACTACGCTTAAAACTACTAGAATCGGTAATTACCAATACCAACGATGCCGTATTAATTGCCGAAGCCGAACCATTGGAACTTCCTGGACCGAGAATTGTGTATGTAAACGAAGCGTTTACAAAAATGTGTGGCTATAAAGCCGAAGAAGTAATAGGCAAAACACCACGTATTTTACAAGGTCCTAAATCGAATAGAAAGGAATTAGATAGATTAAAAGCAGCATTAAAAAAGTGGGAATCTTGTGAAGCATCGCTTTTAAACTACCGTAAAGATGGTAGTGAATTTTGGGTAAACATTAATGTAAGCCCTGTAGCAGACGAAACCGGATGGTATACACATTGGGTAGCCATACAAAGAGATGTAACAGAAAAAGTACAGGAAGAACAAAGACTTACCAAAGCCATTATTAAAGCCCAAGAAAATGAACGCTACGAAATTGGTGGCGAATTGCACGACAATGTTTGTCAAATACTCACTTCTAGTCAATTGTCGCTAAAAATGCTAAAAAAAGCATTAGGGGCAAACGAACTAATTTGGTACGAAAAGGGTACAGAAGCCATTACTTTAGCCTCAAGAGAAATTCGCAATCTTTCTCACCGTTTAGCACCATCTTTTTTTAACGATACCACTTTAGAACTTGCCATTAACACACTTGTGAAGACCTTTAATATAGACGAAGGCTACCAAATTCATATTGTATTTGACGGCAAATTTAAGGCACAACCTACAAAACAAGAATTTCAGATAAACTTATACAGAATAGTACAAGAACAACTAAAAAATATTTTTAAATACGCCGAAGCATCTGTAATTGAAATTGTAGGTACTGTAAAAAATGGCAAACTAAAAATGGAAATTATAGATAATGGTGTAGGTTTTGATACTAACAAAACCTCATCTGGCATTGGTATGGCCAATATGAAGCGCAGAACCGAGTTGTTTCTTGGAAAATTCGAGGTAATATCTGCGATAGGTAAAGGCTGTAAAATAGCCATAGAAGTACCATTAGAAGAAATTAACTAACAATATTACTGGTTGAAAGGCTGCTACAGCTAGTTTTTAATCTAATCGCGTCATTAACATATCATCTATTTTTTTGTACAAATGATATGGCTTGTAGGTGCGCCACTCTGGCAAATCCATTAGCTCTACGTAATAATTAAGCTTGCGTTTTTTAAAATCGTATTGGCTTTGTTCGGGCATATTTATCGCCACAATCCAGCCATTTTCATCAGTCACATTTTCAAACCATTCTTCGTAATAGTCTTTATCGCCACTATGAAAATTGAGTATGTTTTCAGCAATTAATACAAACTTAGTAATGCCTTGGGCACCTAGTTTGTCTATCACTTCACGTTTCAACTGCATAATGTCATTCTCAATAGCATCGTTCCACTCGCCTATCATTTCTATTACGGCAAAATGCAGTTCATAATCTACATATATAACACGTAAGTATAAGGTATTGCTACCAAAATCATCCCATTGTGGGTGTATGTAATAATTGTAAACAGTTTGCGAAAACTCAAACTCACTATGCACCACACCATAAAAAGGCGATAGTTTATCTTCCTCAGAGTTGTATATGTGACGCCAATTGAAAAAAGGTTCTAAATAATGCATCGTGTTTAATGTGCTGATTTGATAATGTGCTAATCTGCTGGGTTCACCGTATTAGCACATCAGCATATCAGCTAATTAGCTAATTGGTTTGTATTCATCTACAGCCTTTTTTACTGTACCATGTTTTAATAATAAATCTTTGGCGGTTTCATAATCACTTAAGCCTAATTGCTCCATCAGCATTTTTACGCCTCTATCAACAAGTTTTACATTACTTAGTTGCATGTTCACCATTTTGTTATCTTCTACCCTACCAAGTTGTATCATTACACTTGTAGAAATCATGTTCAACACCAATTTTTGCGCTGTACCACTTTTCATGCGTGTGCTTCCTGTTACAAATTCTGGCCCTACCACTACCTCTACTGGAAAATCTGCGGCATCACTTACTGGCGAATTAGGGTTACAGCTAATGCTACCTGTAATAATACCTCGTTTTCTACATTCGTTTAAAGCACTAATAACATAAGGTGTGGTGCCGCTTGCTGCTAGCCCTATTACCACGTCTTTATCGCTTATGAAATGCTTTTGTAAATCGGCCCAACCTTGCTTCGTGCTATCTTCAGCAAATTCTACAGCTTGTGTTATGGCTTTTTCGCCACCAGCAATAATACCTATTACCAAACCATAAGGTACACCATAGGTTGGTGGGCATTCGCTAGCATCTACAATACCTAAACGACCACTTGTGCCAGCGCCTATATAAAATAATCTACCGCCACTTAACATCTTATCGCTTATAGCAGAAGCCAATTTTTCTATTTGAGGAATGGCCTTTTCTACCGCCAATGGTACTGTTTGATCTTCTTTATTTATGTTGATCAATATCTCTTCTAAGCTCATCTTTTCTAGATGATGATAGTTAGATGATTGCTCTGTTACTTTTATAAATTTTTTCATGCTGATTACACTAACTGAGACGAATTAAACGAATTGTTGCAACAAAATTGCGGCAAATTGCACGAAACAAACAAAATATTGATTATTACTTGCAGAAAAATGCAACAATTGCTTACATAAATTAGAATTAGTGTTACTTGTGTACTTATTTTAAGAAATTAGTGACATCAAGAATGAAACTTAATTAATCCATCCATAGGTTTTTTGAGCACTGTACCCAGTTCAAGCTCATACGTATTACACAAATCTTTCAATACATCTTTAAATCCAAATGCAATACTACCTACAAAATTGATGGGCTGTGTCCAACTTTCTCGGTATTTATATAAGTGGTTAAAAAAGAAATCGTTCAAACCATCTTCTATGATATTTTCTACCATGTAATGCCCTCTGTTTTCAGCTAAAAAAATGGCATAACTTGCTAGGTATCTATTGGCCAAGGGCTGCTTGTACACACTATCTAAAATCTCATCTTTTGTAACGTTAAAACGCTTGTCAAATCTCGCTTTCAAGTCTTCATCAAACGTATTGTACAAATAATACTGCACTACTTTTTTTCCCAAATAAGAGCCGCTACCTTCATCACCCAAAATATAGCCCAAACCAGGACTGTTTTTCTGTATTTTTTTACCGTTAAAATAGCATGAGTTTGAGCCAGTGCCTAATATGCAAGCAATACCTTTATTAGTACCACACAATGCTCTTGCCGCTGCCAACAAATCATGTTCAATATTAATTTTTGCATTAGTAAATAACCCGACCAACGAATTATTTATTATTTTAATATTAGAATTGTTACTTAAACCTGTACCATAAAAATGTACCGCTTCTACAGTTAGCTTTTTCAACTTAGGCATCAATTCTTTTTGCAGCAAAGCCACTATTTGCTCTGCGTTTAAAAAGTAAGGGCTAATGCCTTGTGTGCTGATCATTTTCTTTTTTCCATTATCAAGCAAGCACCATTCACATTTAGTAGAGCCGCTATCTGCTATTAATTGTACCATAATAATGTAGTTTAAAGTTTGGAGTTTGGAGTTTGATATTTAACATAGAAGCTTAAATAGTTTAGTGTGTTTAGAAAGTTCAATTTAATAGTTTACTTGTTTATTGAACAATGCTCGCTTAAACTTCTAAACTATTGGAACTACTTAAACATATGAACTCATAAACCCTAAACTTCAAACTCTGAACTCCAAACTTAATATATTCGTGGCTTGTATAGCTAAATACAAAGGCAATATTTATGGCAAGTAAAAAATTACAGGTGTGGTTACCGCTTTTATTAGCAGTTGTAATGATTGTAGGGATGATGATTGGTTACGAATTAAAAAGTAAAACCAGCGGTAGAAATTTATTTCAGCTTTCTAAAAAATCTAGTGTACAAGAAGTGATGGATTTGGTAAAAGCCAAGTATGTAGATAATGTAAAGTTCGATAGTATTAATCAAGCCGTTATTGAAGATGTGTTGGCTCATTTAGATCCGCATTCCACTTACATACCTGCAACGGATTTAACGCAAGTAAACGAGCAATTAGCAGGTAATTTTCAAGGTATTGGTGTTGAGTTTCAGCAGTTTGATGATACGGTAAATGTTACCAATGTTATTAAAGATGGTCCAAGTGATAAAGCTGGTATTTTAGTGGGCGATAAAATCATTAAAGCCAATGATACAGCCGTTTTAACTGGTAAAAAAGCAACGCCAGATTTTATTCGTAAGCAACTACGTGGCGAGGCTGGCTCACCAGTAAACGTAACCATTCTACGTGGCAAAACCATTAAAAAAATTACCATAACACGTGGCAATATTCCTGTACCTTCTATAGATGCTGCTTATATTATTGCACCTCATACCGGTTACATACGCATCAATAAATTTGCCGATAGAACCTACGAAGAGTTTATGCAAAACCTAGAAAAGCTACAAAAAGATAGCCTTTCTGGATTGATATTAGACTTGCGTGGCAATGGTGGCGGCTTATTAAGCGAAGCCACAGCTATTGCTGATGAATTTTTAAGCGAGGATAAACTAATTGTGTACACAGAAGGCAACAATGTGCCACGTTATGAATACAAGTGCAAAAGAGAAGGCACATTCGAAAAAGGTAAATTAATGGTATTGGTAGACGAAACAAGTGCTAGCGCTAGCGAAGTATTAAGCGGTGCTTTGCAAGATTGGGACCGAGCAACAGTTGTGGGTCGTAGAACCTTTGGTAAAGGTCTTGTGCAGCAGCAATTTGGCCTTAGCGATGGTAGCGCCGTTCGCTTAACCATTGCTCGCTATTACACACCACTTGGTCGCAGCGTACAAAAGCCTTATAGCAACAAAAGCAAACACGATTATGACGCCGAATTATTCAATCGCTTTGAAGATGGTGAAGTAGTAAAAGAAGATTCTACCAAGCAGCAAGGCAAGGCTTACAAAACACCCAAAGGTCGCACAGTATATGGTGGTGGCGGTATTACACCCGATTTATTTATACCTTTTGATACGGCTAAATTACCAGCGCCAATTATTAAAATGTATTATAAAAACTCATTGGCAAATTATGCTTACCATTATTTCATAGATAATAAATCTACATTAAGTAAATATAACAACAGCAAGACTTTCAGTCAAAATTTCACACCTACAGGTAGTGATTTTCAAGCCATTGCTAGCTATGTGGTTAAAGATAGTATTGCTTTAAACACCATCGATACAAAGTCTAAAGTTGACATCTTACATCGCTTCAAAGCCCTAGTAGCAAGACAACTTTTTAGAGGTGAAGGCTATTACCAAGCCATCAATGCAAATGATGATGCAGTTAAAAAAGCTATAGAATTGTTAAAATAAGGGCTATATCAGCAGTGCCTAACTTCTGTCATTAAAACTGCTATTGATAACACATATTATGGGAGAATTTTTTGTACTTAAAAAGAGACAAAAAGTTCATTAAAAATCCATAAACATTAAAGGAAGTACAATTAAAAGGCCTTAAAGTACCAACAAAGTATGGTACGAGCGCATCAAAGACTCGACTTTTGCCATCAATATTGCAGAATTTAAAGACTTCATTCGCACAAAATCTGAGACAAGCATAAGTAGCAGCTTCTTAAGCAGCCTGTTTAAGCTGTAAGCATTTTTAATTATTAGTGTCAATCATACACCAATTGCTATACATTTGGCTAAACATATCTTTTGCAGATATTTTTATGTAACCAGCAATTTTACCACTATGATGCCTCCGTTGCAAGTTTATTCTGAGCAAGCGAAAAACCTACTTGTACGTTCAGTAAGTGCTTCAGCTTTGCCCACACAAGCTAAACTACAAGCATTTTACCAATCCTTCGTGTACTTAGTTTTCTTTGTTGCTTTGTGTAAAACTACCCTTGCACAATACAATACCGATGGCGCTTACAAAAAACCTTTAAAGGAAGTTCTCACCAATATAGAGCAACGCTTTGGTGTAAAAATTAAATACGCCGATTCGATGGTGGCTGGCAAGTATGTAGCTTATGCAGAATGGCGCTACCGCAACAATGTTGAAACCACACTCAGCAACGTACTCACACCATTAGACATGAAGGTGAAAAAAGAAAAAGATAAGGTGTACAAGCTCAGCAATTACGAGTACTACCGTTGGCAGCCAGAAGAAGGCTGGGCAGAACTAGACCGCATTGCAGCACAATACCATAACCTAGCAGAATGGGAGCAACGCAAGCAAACTCTCAAAACGGATTTATGGAAAGCCATTCAGCTATCTCCGTTACCAGCAGCACCAAATACCAAACCCATTGTTACTGAAATTCGACAATTCAATGGTTATACCGTTCAGAATATTGCAATAGAAATTTTACCAGGCTTATTTATCAATGGCTCTTTATACAAGCCTACTAGCTACAAAGGCAAAATACCAGTAATTCTAAACCCAGATGGTCATTGGGAAAAACAACGTTACAGACCAGATTGCCAATACCGCTGTGCGGCTTTAGCAAAAATGGGCGCTATGGCTTTCAGCTACGATTTATTTGCTTGGGGCGAATCGCAATTACAATTTAAAATAGAAGACCACCGCAGAAGTTTATCAATGACCATTCAAGCGCTTGGTAGCATTCGTATAATGGATTATTTGCTATCGCTTAAAGATGCCGATACCAACCATGTAGCCATTACAGGCGGCAGCGGTGCAGGCAGCCATACGGTGTTGATGACAGCCCTTGACAATCGCATAAAAGTATCAGCACCTGTAGTCGCTATCAGTTCATACTTTTATGGTGGCTGCCCTTGCGAAAGCGGTATGCCTATACACGATTGCTCTGGCCGAACCGATAATGTAGAAATTGCTGCCATGGCTGCACCGAGGCCACAACTTTTAGTAAGCGATGGTGGTGACTGGACTGATAAAACCCCTGAACACGACTTTCCTTATTTGCAAAAAATGTATGGTTTGTATGGCAAAACAAGCAATGTAGAAAACGTGCATTTACCCAATGAAAAACACGACTTTGGCATTAATAAACGCATAGCTGTTTACAATTTTATGGCTAAGTATTTACAGTTAAATCTTAATGCTATAAAAAATGCCAAAGGTAATATTGATGAAACAGCCATTACAATAGAAAAGGAAGAAGCCCTTTATGTATTTGGTCACAAAGGCGAAAAGCTACCCAGCCACGCTATTAAAGGTTTTGAAAATCTTGAAAAGGTATTTAACAAAACTGTTTCTCCTAGATAATAAGAAAGAAAGTATTAGTAAAATAAATAACGGCACTATTAGAGCCTGTTTAAGATTATTTGATGGAATAATGCGTAGAAGATTTTTGAGCGAAACAAGGCAAATTTTGCAGCCATAGTTTAACGCCTACGGCGAAAAATTTAACGAAGTTTCAGCCACAAAGCAGCACGTATTAACCATTGAAATGATTTTAAACAGGCGCTTACTCTGCCGCTAATAATTTAAGACAACTTGGATTACCAGTTTCAAATTGGCTAGTATAAGTTAATAAGCCAGTGGTTTTGTCTCTTTTAAAGATAATAACACTGTCGGAGTTTTGGTTGGCTACTAACAAGAATTTACCTGTAGAATCAATGATAAAATTACG